>JAYTKZ010000048.1:0-1664 GCA_043729885.1 bacterium | reverse complement strand
TGAATATGAAACAGCTGGGAAAATAGTTAAAATCGATGGTACAAAAAGTATTGATGAAATTACAAATGTTATATTACAACATATCTAAATTTATTTTTTTGACGAATCAGCATGACTCAAACTCTTGACCAAGTAATTGCATTGATGCAACTTAGTAATCAATTCTCATTAGTGCAAAGAGCTATTTATAAGACTGGGACAGAGAGAATGGAAAATGATGCTGAACATTCATATCAACTTGCGTTTGTCTGATGGCAATTGAATGATATGTTAAAACTATGATTAGACAGTAATCTGATTATGCAGTACGCACTTGCTCATGATTTAGTTGAAGTCTATGCATGAGATACAGATGCTATGTGAACAGTATGAGACCCTACTACAAAAGCCGACAGAGAACATGAAGCATTTCTAAGATTACAAAGTGAATATAGTAACTTTTCATCTTTTATTGAAACATTAGAAAAATATGAAGCACGCACAGATGAAGAATCACGCTTCGTGTATGCACTAGATAAGCTACTCCCCGCTGTTAATATTTATCTCAATGAGTGAAGAGATTGGAAAAGAAAAGATCTTACTCTTGCAGATACAAAAGCATATAAAGATAAAAAAATAGCAGTCCATCCAGAAATCGCAAAACTGTATAATGAGCTCAATGACCGCTTAGAAGCAAATTATGATATGTATTTTGATAAATAATAGAATGATTTAATTCTTGACTCATAATAAATGTCATACACTCCATCAGCTGAAATTCTTCAAAGATATGCAGATATACTTATCAAATTTGCATTGGGTTGATGAACCTGAATTAAACCAGGGCAAAAAGTACTTCTTGAAGTACCGGAGTCTGCTAAACCACTTCTTGTTCACTTGCAAAGATCTGTCCTTCAAGCATGATGATTTCCAATTATTGATTTCCTACCAGAAGGTATTATGAGAGATTTTTTTATGGATGCAAGTGATGAACAGATTAGTTATGTCCCACTCAATGTATGGATGGCAAAGATTTGAGAAATTGACCATAGAGTTCGTATTATATCAGAACAAGATAAACATGAGCTCAAAGGGATTGATTCTAGAAAATTGATGCAACGTGTAGCTTCAAGAAAACCTATTATGACTGCAATGCATGAAAAGGAAAATAGATGAGAATTCTTCTGGACTTTAGGATTGTATGGAACTGAAAGTATGGCTTCTGAAGCACAAATGACACTTGAAGAGTATCGACAAGAAATTATCAATGCTTGTTTCCTAGATTTCGAAAATCCAATAGAAAAACGACAAGAAGTATTTGATCATATTGAAACAACAAAAAGTAAACTGAATGCACTTTCAATAGAAAAAGTTCATGTACTATGAGAAGATGTAGATTTACATGTAAAAATCTGAGCTAATAGACAATGGCTATGATGATCATGAAGAAATATTCCTTCTTTTGAACTCTTTACATCACCAGATTGGAGAGGGACAAATGGACGAATTAGATTCTCAGAACCACTCTATCAGTATGGTGCATTCATCAAATGAATAGAGCTCCATTTTGAAAACGGCATTATTACCAAAGCTTCTACAAAAGAAAATGAACAAATGTTACTTGATATGATTGCAGTAGAACATGCAAATAAAGTATGAGAGTTCTCACTCACTGACCGCAGAAC
>JAYTKZ010000047.1:0-12634 GCA_043729885.1 bacterium | reverse complement strand
ATTCAGAGCACCAATACTGTATGCTGATATTTCCCTACAAATGCTCATACTGTATTCCGATTCGCTCATAGATAAAATCATGCAAAAGCTAACAGTCCACTCCATAGCGTAGATCAAATGAGTGTATACAGTGTAAATGGAATAAATTTCATTTTAATACATCATGCTGGGAATGAAATCACAGTACGAACAATAGGAACCAGACGCCCTACAAATACCAATCATACACCCCATTTTTCAAACCATGCAAATGCAGTATCAACTTCAGATGGTTTAATAAAAAATCGTTTCCCATATTTTGCCAACCACTTATTAATCTTTTCTCTATTCCCCCAATATCACAAGAAATAAAATGGCAATGTCCCTAGGTAGCTAGCTACACCTCATACAAGTGCTAACACTGGCACACTCATTTTACCTGTTGAAGCAAGGAATCATGCCATAGGCATGATCGCCTCCGATGGAATCGGGGCGAAAAAACTTTCAATAAACATCGCAAGTGCCACACCTGGATATCATATTGTTTGTATCATGTTCAATAAAAAATCAATTATTGATTGAATCATTGTAATGCATAATATTTAAAAAACATATCCGTTAATAGATATGTTTTACAGATATAATTGCAATTAATTATGATATCTTTGCTTCAAGCAAAGCTAGTATATCTCATTCGATATCTGTACCTTTGAAAGCTGTTGCAGTATTATATAGTTCAGTATCATCCATGTCACGAGCTCTATCAATTATAGCAACTTTTACAATAACTTTATAAAAAGGTTCACGAATATATGTATATATAGATACTAAATCATTCACTGTAGTCCATTTTGATTCTATTTTATTTTTAAACTTTGATAACATAAATGACTTTATTTCTGTTTTTTGAATGCTATAAAAATCTTTACTCTCAATAAAATCATATGCTTTACTAATAAGTTTAAGTTCTTTATCCCATGCTTTCTCAAGACTTGCCAATGCATATTTATAAATATAATCAACTTTATCTCATACTGGAGTTTCATATGTATCCAAAAACTCAATAAGATCATATATGTTTTTCTTTTCAGACAATTCAGATTGTGCTCGCATTACTTCTTTTGGATTTTCTATATCGGGAATCAATTTCAATGCAAGATCATCTTTATAGATTTCTAATAGTTGTTGTGGATTGTCTTTGAATTTTGGCACATCTTCATAGTGTGAAATGAAAACACTTTGTTCGTATATACCTCATGGTCATTGTACACGTAGTGGGTAACGTAATCCATCATATAATCCTGATGTACTGGTACGAAATCATACAATTTTCCCAATTGCTCACATACCGTACATAAGTTCAACAATAGCTCATTCTTTATATCAAAGTTCTTTTAATATCGCATGAGATTGTGCAATAGCATGTGCAGGTGATTGTTTACTATTGAATTCTTTATATAAGTCTGCTGCAATATTATTACCGTTTTCTCATCAAGATGTAGCAGTTTTCAATATTAATCATGCTGTAATTTCATCCATTCAACCCATCTATTTATAGTAAAAAATAAATATCTTAACTATAATTATATACTAAATATTATATTTGTCAAATATTTTAGATAGAAAAAACAGGGGAGTACTACTCCTCTGCTGAAATTTAAAAATAAAAAAAGACAGGTATAAAACCTGCCTGAATATATCTCTAGTGCCAAGGATGAACTGTTTCAGTCCCTTGCACAACACACTCCTCTTCCCATACTAAAGCATGGGATTTCCAGAACTCTACACTAGAGTGGTAAGATTTAATTGGGTCGCATGTCCGCACATGCGATGCCCAATCCCAAGGTTCTACCAGACCTCTCCTCCCCACATACGCAGTAATCAACACATATGTATCAGCAAGCGTTGCTCTCATAAGTACAACCACCATGGAATTACATGGTTCTGGTTGTCTATGACGAACAAATCTTGTCAATCCATTTCTATTGATTCGCTGCGCGAAGAGTATTTCATCTTCTTCTGTGGTCTCTACTCTCTTATCGAAGCCGATATTGCAATCAAAAGTGACTTCCTCAATGAGAAAGCTTTTACCTTCAGTTGCAATTCGCTCCAGCGCTTCTCCCAAAAATGGGATAGCCTCTTTGTGCAAATGACTATGATATCGATCGTATACTAGGTAGCCGTCTTTTGTTGTTGTTAGTAACATAAGACGTGGGTTTAATGGTGAGTAAATAAGAAACAACGAAACGAATGTGTCCATAGAAAAACTTTCCTAGGACTTTTTTCATATTTGATTGTATTTTGCTGCTATAATTTGCAGCATTTTTTCTTATTGATTAATTGAGCAAATGTGCTCTTTTTTTTCTTTACTTACTTCACCTAAAAAAGCACAGCTTACCTAGTACACAATGAATATAGAGTCATCTACCACGGACAATCTTTTGTTATAGAACTTTTATCAATTTGAACATTTGGAGTTTGTTCAACCCATGCATGATTTTCCCAAAATAATGTACTATTTTTGAAAGAAATATTTGGATCTTCTGCTTCCTGCATGTGTAATTCCCAGTCAAATGGATTTTTTAGAATTAGATTCCCAGCATCAATCTTCCACAAACAAATTACACCACCATCTGGACTTATAACGAGGCGCACAATTTTTGTAAGAATAGGGTTTTTATCCTTTACAAATTTCTTCTGCCATGTACTATCGCTTTCAGTATCTACTGCATAATATACTTCATCAAATGGAGTTACTGCAATACAATACTCATAACCAACATCTTTATCAAATGTCAAAGTAATTTGTTGAAACCCATATTTATTTGGGTCTACTTCAATTGATTCTACAATTTCGCTTAATGGAATTAGAAATGTATCTTCTTCTATCCATTTCTGTGCATGAACATTTTGTCCATTTTTAGTTTGACCTACAATTTTCATATATCTTTAATTTTGTTAATGATCTCGTTTCAAGATATATATTATATATAATATACTGTATTATGTCAATAGTAGAATCAAAAAAAGAGCCAATGATAAACATATGGCTCCAAACATTAGGAAGTTTTTTCAGAATACGCTTTTTTATCATTTTTATGGTTTGATTTTTTTATTTGCTGCAAGTATTCTCTTCTTCCTTGGGCTTAGCTCAACATAGTTTCCCAGTGTACAGTTTTGATCAATAAATGTTTAGGTTTTTTTGATTTTTTTATTTGCTGTATGTACACTCAACTCTAGAGCTTTGCCCTACACGTACTTTATCCAGAATGGGGGTTGTGAGTAAATGCCCACTACCATAGTGCCTTCCTCGATTGGGAAGACACATATGACAATGAGCGGTTCGTCAGACCACTCTCCGCGAAAAAGGGTCTGACCATGACACATGAAGGTAGTATAGTCCGTCGACCTATAAAACCCTACATGTTATCATATCATTTTTGCTTTTTTTTGGATTGCTGTAACCATTCTCAAAGTACGTGTTTATCTACCTACATCATGTATGCATACTACTCTCCAGGGTAATACATAACATAGGATTTAATCTTTAGCTATAATGACCTTTCAGGTTCAGGATGCGATGTTTGTGTTGGAGATTTGTTTTTTACGTAGTGATTACAAACATATGCATGTGCCTTATCAAAGGTCACAAAACATAATGTAACTACGCCGCACACAAGAGAAGAAGGAGTGCATACTACTTTCTACTTCCTTGCTGTACATTTTTTCTTTTTTTCACGATAGTTTTTGTTTGCTGAATACATCCTCACATCATAGCTGCTGATGTCGCTATACCGTACTATTCTACAGGATAGAGACATCGGCAACCAGATCTGCCGAGTCATTCAGGTATTTCTTTTATGCTACTATCTTTTCATAGCGTTCACTATTTACTTGTTTATTCATAATCCCAACTGGAGTCATATCATCTCATACTAAGAGTGCTTGTATGATAGCTGGTGAAAATCCACTTACCAATGCTGTTCACTGTTCATCAAACTTCACAGGCATGTTATCATCTCTACTTTGTAGATTCCAGTAAATAATATTTGGCATTGTATATCATGCATTTTCATATTCGTGTTTAATCATTTCTTGAGCTGTAGGATTTATTCAATCAATATGAGAGTCATCAAACTCCATATCACTGAGAATAAGTATATCAGTTGGCATATCTTCTGGAGCTATATTTTCTTCTTTTGCTCTATTCAAGAGTGTCGTAAATGCTAATTTCAAATCTGTATTATATCATTTATTTCATTTCATTTGTTCTAAACGTTCACTGAGTGATCATGTAACATATTGTAATGTAGGAACATCTGTAAATGTTATAAAAGCATTTTGAAATGGTCATACATTTCTTTCACTGATATATAATCATAACGATATACACACATCCATTGGATATAAATTATCATTTCAACCTATTTTATTATCCTCATCCTCCATTGACTCACTCACATCACACATTGGCAAAATTCTACGATTTGATTCTTTCAGGTAGTTAGGCAGAGCCATCCACTGAGCTTCTGCCACTACCGTATCACCAAATTTTAGTGACTTAATTACATCATACGGATACACTGCAGATGCATTGATTTTTTCTGTACCGTTTTGTAATCATTCTTTATATGTCGTGTATCTATCTGCATCATTTTTTAGGAATGCTTTTTGGTATCTAGCAGATGCAAGTGATGGTAACTTACCATACTCTATCTGAGACCACTCTCACGAAGCCATCTTTTGTTCTACCGTTTTCGATAGTTCAACAAGTAATTTTCTATACGTACTTGATGGTATATTCATATATTTACGTACTTTATGGAAGTTATTTCATTGTCTATCCATCCATTTAGCACACAAAGCATTTTTATCTTCTAGTCATTGTTTAATTAATTCTAATACATCTTTTTCATATGGAGTATTCATAAATACCATCAGGTCATCTCGACGACCATATTCAGGTATATGTTGTATATTCTTTTTGATAACACCATTTTTATCATGTGCTATAAGATATGTAAGAGAGTCTTTGAATACTTGACGTTCTCCTGCTCAACCGCGTACATCACGCCCCCAAAAGAGTGTGCGAAGTGCAGTTTGTCTATCTTCATTCCAAGCACTACTTACATGTCTTTGTAAACGATCTGTATCTTGTCCACGCATTGCTCAAAGGATGAAGAATAGATCAGTACATGCATTTAGTGATGTTGAATTTGTAGTCATACCATTTTCAGTCAATGCGTCTTTAGTACGCAATGCATTAATAAATGGTGAAGCAGTAGAAGTCGTCATGTTAGATTCTAATAGTTATAAAGCAGGACAATATATCTATACATATCTAAGATGTAGTTTGCAGTCCGTCGCAGTGACACGTCTTAAAAGATATTTGTCGAGTGATGGTATATTATTGACAAAGACGAGAAAGTCAACATAGATTTTAAAATAGTGTTGCAATTTATTGACAACATAGATATAATAAAGACAAGTTATCATATGTACTAATTATAGTATCATATTTATATTGTAATAAATATTTGACAAAAATGGATGATATAATGAATGGGTTAATTGAGTATGGATTTTCAGAAAAACAAGCAAAAGTATATATTGCTGCATTAAAATTATGAGCTGCTCCAGGATGAACAATTGCAAGACAAAGTTGAATTCAAAGAGCTACTGCATATGCGATTCTCAACGACTTTATTCGTGAATGAGTAGTACGTAAGATCACAAGAAAGTGATTAATGTACTTTTCTGTCGTGGAACCAGAAGGGCTTTTATATGTATTAGAAGATAAAATATGAAAGTTTAAAACGCTTGTTCCTATGCTAAAATGAATATCTGAAAGTATTTGATCAAAACCACAGATTCAATATCTAGAATGACTAGAATGATTAAAGCAAATGTTTAGTGACTTTACTACAACAGACACTGAAGATAGTATGAGAGCAATACTTTGAAATATGAAATATAATAATGATAAATTGATGGCAGCATCTACAGATTATAGAAATTTTAGAGAAAAAACATGAATGGTATTTAAAAGAATTATTACATATCACAATGCTGATCCAGTAAAAGAGAAACAAGAAGATAAACTATTCAATAGACAAACCTGTATCGTACAAGATATGCCTTTTGATATTAGAGCAGATATTAGTATCTACTGACCAGGAAAATGTGCTATTATTTTCTTTGATGATGCTCAATCCCCTCATATTATTCTTATCAAGAGTAAGGAAGTATATGAACTTATGAGAGGGTTATTTGAGTATATTTGGACGAAAGAAAATATGTGAAGTACTCCTATAAAAACAACTAAGAGTATAAAAAAAAGTACTCCTAAAAAGAAAATTGCAATAAAGAAAAAGAAGTAGTATATACTTCTTATCATTCAAATGAATTCTCCGCGATGCAAGCATACGCGGTATCATTCCCATCGGATTTCTTGATGGCATGCATACAGAAAATTCTTTGAAATGCATTGCCATCTTACCACTCGAAGCAAGCTTCGAGGAAATCCTGCGATTATATAGATCTATTTTATAAACTTTCTTTCTTCTTTTTAAAAGGAGTTCATCTTTTTGGGAATAACTTTTGTTTCTCCTCTTTCTTTTGTGCTCTAAAAGCTCTTGTTTGTGCTTTATCAGTATTGATCTTTTGTCCTGTATATGGATTAAATCCTGGTTCTATAACTTTCCTCTTAGGTTTAGGAGTGTCGTGTATTTTAAGTTCAAACCCTTCAGGTTTATTATGATATCTTTTATCTCACTTCTGTTCAACAACTTCTGGTACTGGTAATCCTCAACGAAGTATCTTTTCTATTTCATCAATCAATACTGTTGCATATGCTCCAGATGGTAAATCAAATGTGAGGAAGAGAATCTTTCATCTCCATGTATATGTAATCTTCTTTGGGAATACCAATAATGGACGACGAATTCAAAATAATCCAAATACCTTGAAACGATCAAAAAGTTGTTTTGTTAAACCTGTTTTCTCAAATACTTCTTTCTCCAACTTCCCAGCATCTGACTTAGCAACTTCCAAGTCATCTCCAGGAACTGGTCATGTCACACTCACCTTGTCTTTTCCAATTACATCTCATGCAATTTTCTTATATAGCAGTCACTTCTTATCTCTTTCTAGTACATATTGGTTGAATACATAACTAGCAAAAGCTTGTACTTTAAATCTTTTTTCAGCAAGTGTATTTACATCTCATTTTATATTGCGTAGTGTTCCAGCTAATAACTCATGTCATATTTTCCAGTTCGTTCATCCGTAACCAAAACGTTGATCTCCAAAGAAATTTGGTATCCCTTTCTTTTCAATTGAATCTAAGAATGTTTCGATTGCTTTCTTTTTCTCAGGGCTTAATAAAGAAGTTCATACTAGAGTAAGATCAAAATGATTCCCAGCATTATTACCAAGTTTCAACATACTCTCAGCATAGGTAGCTTTGATAATCTTTCACTTTTGACGCATCCAACCAAGTAAGTCATTTACTCATCCTACATACTTAGCAACATCACGCTTTGAAATAGATATCCATTGTCTAGTAATTGCATTTTTATCCTTCAATCATGCAATACCAATCATATTTCTATTGAATCACAAATCTTTGATCATAAGATCAATCAACAAGAATGTTGTAAGTCATTTTTTCTCAATCAAAATATAATGATAATCACCTTCTCCTGATGGTTCTTTATCAAGTATTTCAGTTACTATAAAATCTTCAGGACGGAGTTTCGTTTGAAAGAATGGCATCAAGTAATCAAGAATTAAGAATTAAGAATTATTCGTGTTCTTCTGCAGCAAGTGAATCAGCTTTAGTTTTATGTATAGTTCACTCAGGGTGATGTTTTGGACAATAAATGGTATACAATGATAACGGTGTATCAGATGAAAGGTTAATAATATTGTGCATAGATCAAGCTGGTATTACAACTGCCATATTATCGTGTAATTCTCTCTCTTCTCCATCAATAATTACTTTTGCATCCCCTTTTTCTACTCTAATAAACTGATCTTCCTTTTCATGTACTTCCATACCAATATCTTCTCATCATTGCAAATGCATTGCAACAAGTTGAAGATGCGGTCATGTAAATAAAACTTTCCTAAAAAAAGAATTATCTAATGTTTCTGTTTCAATATTTCAAATGTATCAGTTCATGGTGTTATATTAAAAAATAAAAATTATTTCTTAACTGGTGGTGTGAAAGTTTTAGCAACAACTTTTTTAACTACTTTCTTAATTACTCATTTTGCCAGTGGCTGGGTCTTTCTTTTTCAGCATCCTCTTTTGTATGGTGAATTTTATGATCAGCATGAAATGGAAGTGCATACACTATATGAAGATATAATACTTTATCTTTTGAGGTATTTTTAATAATATGTTTGGATCACATAGGAACGACAATAGCCATATTATTATTTACTACATATTCAAATCCATCTACATCAATCATAGCTTCTCATTGTTCAATTCTAATAATCACATCTTGATTATCATGAATATAATGTCAAGTATCCTCTAGTGGTTTAAGACACATAGCGACAAGTTGTAATTGCGCTCAAGTATATAACACTTTCCTAAAAGCATGATTTTCTTTAATAATATCTGAGATGTTTCACACATATGGTAGATGTGGCATGAGTATCAAAGTACTAAAATAAATACACTTCATATTGTAATAGTATTTGTACTATATACAATAGAAAAAAATGACTATTTATCCCATAAATACGAGCATTCTATGGAAAAGGCTCCTCTACAGACTAACAAAGAAAGATGAATCGACCACATGTACCAACTTATTTTAAAAACACTCCTCAAAAAAGATCGTATATTTGCAAAACTTAGTAAAGAAGAGCAGAATGCAAAAATGAATTTAATGAGTATTGCATACAGTCTTGCAAAAGCATTTCATAGATGACAGATAAGGTTAGATGGAAAAAGATATTTTGAACATATTAAATCAGTAACTCATATATTAATTGAAGAGTTCCCGTCTATCACTTTCAATCAAGTAATTGCAGCATACTTGCATGATATCGTAGAAGACACTCATATTACATTGAAAACTATTGAAAATATTTTTTGACCTGATATAGCGCATATAGTAGATGCGGTTACAAAGAAACCAGATGAATACTATCTTTGGCCGGATGAAAGAAGTTACTATAGTCAACTTTGAAAAGAAGATAAAAAAGAATACTTAAAAGAAAAAAGAGATGCTATCAAAGCCCGTAGAACAGAACATTATTTTTGACACATGCGAGAGCTCAGCGCTGAGACTCTCCAAGTAAAATTCGCTGACAGAATTCACAATCTCAGAGACCTAGCACACTGTAAAGTATCTAAAATCAAAGATCAAATCATAGAAACACAAGCATACCTCCTTCCTATTGCAAAAGAAAAGAATCCAACAGCATATGAATTAATGAAAAAAGAGCTTGAGAAGCTCCATAAACAAGTATACGGGAATACTGATAAATTTAAGCAGTATGTGAAAGACGCGCTAATGTAGTTATCTAACTTGATAGTACATATTATTTCTTGAAGTATATTTTCTTGGTATTATAATATTTTTGTCTACAGTCCATTGATAGTTTTGTTTATTAAGATCAATATCTTTTTCAGGTATTGGAGTAATTGCGTATCTCATATTTCAATCTAATCAATTAATTGCGTTC
Organism: bacterium; assembly: GCA_043729885.1. Lineage (GTDB taxonomy): Bacteria > Patescibacteriota > Gracilibacteria > Absconditabacterales > Absconditicoccaceae > JBDHUW01. The sequence continues at coordinate 2,947 of JAYTKZ010000047.1, read as the reverse complement.
GTAACATCAACTAAATACCACTTATGTTCTACTCTAATCAGGTTAGCTACATGAGCTCATGGGTTGTTATTTCGAAACTGAACATGACATTTCAAAAGTTTAGATGTAATACCACATGCTTGAGCAAGTACTTGAAACAGTAACGCTTTGTGACGGCATACCATTTCATCATTATTATCAATATCATGTAGTCTAATACTTCAGGCTCATAATCATCTATTTGCAACGCTATGTGAATATGGTTTTTTTGCAATATAATAATACAGTTTATCTACTATATTTTTCTTTGACAACGATGGGTGCATCAAAATATCATAAAGTACACTAGAGGCATCTTGAAACATTATTCTCTTATTCACAATAATCTTTTCTCTACCATGCCTATCATCTGTATCTAATCTTTTATCAGCTCACATATCTACAAATCAATCTGGGACATAATCTGGTATCCCTTTATGCACAGTAGTTGCACTATGAGAAAATCAATCAGCATCAAGTTTCAATATCAAATCCAGATATTGTTTCACATATCTTTTTGTTCTATCAAATCTAAGTGCTTGTGGTAATTTTGTATCATTTGCAATTTGTTGTAATGCCTGTCTACAATATGCTAGCGTATCTTTCGGGTCTTGTCTAAACGTTGCTAATAAATCTCCATTCTCTTTTTCTGACTGTAATGTTTTCTTCAAAGTTTTTATAGAACCAGAAACATAATCCACAGGTGCTGTAGGATCTTTGTATAATGCTGCATATCATAGTGCTTTTTGATTGAGTGTAAGATCCATTTGATATATTTTTTAAAAAACTATGACCCCTGATTTTTTGGATCAAATGTAAACATATATGATGGCTTTAGTCTTTCATTCTTTAGCCAAGCACCAGGAAAACCAAGGTCTTTTGAATCCATTCACAATACCTCTTGTACATATGTTCCACAATTAAATTTTCATGATGTTTTTCATGTGGCTCCATCTACTCACATAAGTGATTTTACTGCTGCTCCTCTATCATATGTATATGCTTCATCAGCTTTTAGATTCTGTAATCTTTGTTCTAACTTCTTTTTATGTTCTTGTGGTGGATTTGTAATAACTATATCAGCAGAATTTCATTTCAGATAATCCCATAGTGGAACATTTGTTTCAACTCCAGATTGTGAACTATTTGAAAATTTATGTTCAGTAGCATGAGAGAATGCAATTGGTGGTCACATTTGTGTAATCACAACAACATGTGTTATATCAACATCAGCCGCTCCTCATACTCATTGTAGCAATTGCCCTCATACTCAAGGTTTTTGCTTATTGAGCAAGATAACTGATCAAACTGTTAATTGTTTTTCAACAATCTGTAATCAAGTAATAGCTGGGTGTTCTTTACGCTCATATTGTTCAATAATTCTACTCAAAATATATGTATATGAAATCTTGCGTTTTACACTATCAGCACTTGATATTTTATTTTCAAATGAGTTCTTAAGTTCTATTAACTCTGACGGTGTCTTAGCTCATAAATCTAACTTTGCGATATCTGCCTCCAAATGTTTAAATTGTGGGAAAAATAGTTCTGTTGTTTTGTTTTTGTCTTTGCTACCAAATATAGAGTTAAAAATTAAATCAAATCAAGCCTTAATTGCTTCTCGTATCTTTCACTCTTTTAATAGATCTTGAATCTTACCTCATGTTTCATCCTTTAATGCAGTGTCTTTATCAATCTTAGCAAACATCTCTTTCACAATAGGGTTTTCAATTGACGGATTTTGGTTAATTTTATCAACAACCTTTCACAAAGCTTGCTCAGCTTGTACTGGAGATAGCGAAGTTAAGTTCATTTTTTGTTTTTCAATAGCTGGAACAGGTTTCTTTTGTTCAACTACTAGTTTCTCATTTTTAATTTCTGGAGTTCCTCACATGGCTATATATTAGCAAGTAAATCATCTGGGTTTGGTTCTATATCTTGTTTTTCCAATACTCTTATTTGTTCAATTTTATCAACTATACTATGGAAGTGACTAATTATTTCTGTCTCATGCACATGTAGACCTATCTCTTCTAATTTCATATATAATTCATTTAATATAGTTTCACTTGGGAACTCAGTATCATGCAAATATGTATAAATAGTTTCATAAATTGGATAGACATCTTTAATTCAGGTAAAAACATCCAACAAGTATTTTCTTTTGGCCTGTATATCATATCAACTAAATTCAGTATCTTGTGTCATCTATCATACATAATATTAAAGTACTCTCCTAATTTCCTCTATTGTCGTCTTCCCATCCAACATCTTCATATACGCATCTTCTTTCATTGTCAAATATCATCATTGACGAACTGCGCCATATAATTCCATAGTCGTTTTACCATCTACGACCATTTGTCTGAGATCTGTATTCATTTCCAATAGTTCAATTGCAGCAATTCTGCCTTTATATCAATCAGTTTGACATTCATCACATCATACTGCGTGTGGAACTTTGTCTGTAAAATCTAATTTCATACGAGGTACTACATCGTGCATAGTAGCTATCACTCATTTAATTTCTTGTGACTCCGCAACTGATGCATCTCTCCAAGTCATACAAGTATGTAATTCACGAACTAATCTTTGTCATACAACAAGATTCAATGCTGGTGCGAGCATGTATGGTTTGATACCCAAATTAAGCAATCTGGTAATTGCTTCAATAGCTGTGTTCGTATGCAATGTTGCTAAAACTAAGTGACCAGTCAAAGCCGCATTTAGAGCAATTTCAGCAGTCTCAGCAGTTCTAATTTCTCATACCATAATAATATCTGGATCATGACGAAGAATTGATTTCAACCCTTCTTCAAATGTATATCATTTTGATGCGTTTATTTGTGATTGTTCTACACCAGGTAGTTCATACTCCACTGGATCTTCCAATGTAATAATTTTCTTCCCAGGTAAGTTTAAATAACTC
>JAYTKZ010000046.1:0-7809 GCA_043729885.1 bacterium | reverse complement strand
TAGGTATTGTTATAGCATTCCATTTTGGGTGAGTATATTGAGTTGCAATCGCAGCTACTGGAATGATGGCTACAACAGGTATTCAACTTGCTATTGATGCTTTTGGTCCTATTGCAGACAATGCTGGATGAATTGCTGAAATGGCTTGACTTGATGATCATGTTAGAGAAAAGACAGATATTCTTGATTCAGTAGGAAATACAACTGCTGCTATATGAAAATGATTTGCAATTGCATCAGCTGCTCTTACTTCGCTTGCATTGTTTGCTGCGTACAAGGAACTTGTATGAATTACTACAATAGATATATCAAACGCAAAAATTCTAGCTTGATTATTTATAGGTTGAATGATACCATTTTTATTTTCAGCACTTGCAATTAAATCTGTAGGGAAAGCTGCTATGAATATGGTAGAAGAAGTTAGAAGACAATTTAGAGAAATCCCATGATTACTTGAATGAAAAGAATGAGTTGAAGCAGATTATGAAAAATGTGTTAGTATTTCAACTCATGCTGCTGTCAGAGAAATGATCTTACCGTGAGCATTAACAATTGTTACTCCAGTAGTAATATGATTCATATGATGATGAAGTGTATTGTGAGGGTATCTTGTATGAGTTACTGTTTGTTGAGTACTAATGGCTCTTTTCCAATCAAATGCTGGTTGAGCATGGGACAATGCGAAAAAAAGTATAGAAGCTGGAATCAAAATAAACGGTGAAGTACACAAAAAATGATCAACGCTTCATAAAAATGCAGTAGTTTGAGATACTGTTTGAGATCCTTTAAAAGATACTTCATGACCAAGTTTAAATATTCTTATTAAACTAACTTGTATTGTTGCACTAATTATTGCACCTATGATCTAACACTACTTACTAAAATTTGATTTATAAAAACCTATGTATTAATTTGTACATAGGTTTTTTGTATACTATCTTGAAAAATAAACAAGAAAAAGTATTATGATAACATTATTATTTTATACAAAAATGATCTACTTATTACTCTATCTTACAATTATAGGCATTGTATCTTTTGTGTTATTCGGTGTTGATAAACATAAAGCACTCAAAGCAAAACGAAGAATTTCTGAAAATTCACTTCTTCGAAGTATCGCTTTGTGATGACGAATATGAGGAATAGTATGAATGACATATTTCCATCACAAAACAATCAAATCATCTTTTCTTCGAAAATTTTGGTTAATTTCATGAGTACGATTACTTTTCGTTACTATCCTAATCTTTACAGTAAACCCATAACTATATTTCTTTAGATCTATACTGTAACGCCTCTAAGAGGTGTTCTTTTTTTATATCAACTGATCATTCATAATCAGCTATTGTACGAGATACTTTCAAAACTCTATGTATTCATCTATGAGAAAGAGACAATCTTTTTTGTGCAACCAGCAATATATTTTCACAATCATCATCCAGTATTATATATTTCTTGATATCTTTTACACTTAGCTGAGTATTTGATCTAATGAAGCTACCTTTATATCTTTGTTTTTGTATTTGCCATGCTTTTATTACCTTTTCTTTAATTTCTTTGGATGATGTGGTTTCATTATTTTTAATACTTCATATTTCTTGACGCTTAATATCAATTATAATATCAAATCTATCTAGTAGTGGTCCAGATATCTTACTTTGATATTTCTTTACACTTTGAAGAGAACAAGTACAAATCTTTTCGGTATCTTTGTAGTATCAACATATACAAGGATTCATCGCTCCCACTACCATACAATCTGCAGGATAAGTAATACTTCATTGAGCGCGAGATATAGTTACACATTTATCTTCAATTGGTTGACGCAATACATCCAATACATCTCTTGGAAATTCGGGTAACTCATCCAAAAATAATACCCCATTGTGAGCATGAGATATTTCACCAGGAGACATTTTTTGTCATCAGCCAATCAGTGAAATTTTACTTGCAGTATGATGGATACTACGAAATGGTCTTTGTGTCACCAAAGGGGATGAACTATTTCATGATAGCGAATATATCTGACTAACTTCAATAATTTCGTCATATCACATAGGTGGCAGTATTCATGCAATCGCTTTTGCAATCATACTTTTTCAAGTTCCAGGTGGTCCAATCATTAGTATATTGTGTAATCATACTGCTCAAATAGCTATTGCACGTTTAATCAAATTATGTCATTGAATATCAGTAAAATCAACATATTTTTCTTCTTTTAAGTTATCATATTCAATATTTCAACTACTTTTATATCATATATTTATTCCTCCTCATAAAACTCCTACAACATCATTAAAATGAGATAGAGGATAAATCATTATTCCAGATATGCACTCTATTTCATATTTATTTTCATCTGGAATAAAAAAATGAGTATATCATTCTTTCTTAGCACTTATAGCTACGGATAATACACCCTTTACCCCTTTTATACTTCAATCCAATCCCAGTTCTCACAAGAAAATTGCATTCATCAAAACATCCTTATTTTTTACATCATCTCATAAAATATGAGTTAGTATTCATACTCCAATTGGAACATCAAATGCTGCTCCACTTTTTTTAATATCAGAAGGAGATAGATTTATGATATATCTGTGAGGAGGAATTTCAATATTACAACTACGGAATGTGCTACGCAAACGCTCTCTGGATTCTTTTACAGCACTATCTGGGAGTCCAATAATATCAATTCATGGAAGTGACCTATTACTATCTATTTCTATACTAATTAACCTTCATTCTATTCCCCATGGGATCATAGTTTTTATGTTAAGTATCATCTTGTTTTATGAAATAAAATTGTCTTATACTAAAACACCTATAGAAAACTACTGACAAAACTAAGACAAAAAATATAATTACCACAAAAAATATTCTTATTAAATTCTTTGAAAATTATTATGTAAAAACCATATTATACTCTATGAAAATATTTTATCATATACTACAAAAGTTATTTGCTCCTATCAGATGTATAGTTTGTTGACTATGATGATCATATCTGTGTAGTGAGCACGAAAAATATTTATTATGATATCCGACATGTTGTTGATATTGTATTAACCCTACTACTCATACACAAAACTGTAATGAACATCAATCTTACAACACAACCTGATTATCAGGTCTGGTCGTATGATTTTACTATACAAACCTGGTTACATATATGATTCACAAAGCAAAGTACTGATGATCTTACCATCTATTTTCTTATTTTGCTAAAAAATTAGCTCTCTTGATCCAAACCCATATTGAACCATTACACAAACCAATAATAATCACCTATATTCCTATGTATTATAAAAAAGAATTATACCAAAGATGATATAATCAAGCACAAAAACTTGCTGAATATCTATCTGTAGAATTAAATGTATCATGCACCCACTTACTCAAAAAAACACAATCTACAGTAGCACAAATGAAAAAAACACGCAAAGATCGTCAAAAAAAAACTAAAGATCTGTATGAAATTATACCAGCTTATATTCCTATAAATACAATTATACTAGTCATAGATGATGTAATCACTACATGATCAACCATATCTACAGCATCTCAAGTACTAAAATCTTATTTTCCCGATAATGTAATACGATGAGTTTGTATTGCAAGAAACAGCTAAAAATATATTGTACAACTCTAAAATCAAATCATATGAAAAAATATACCATGCCGTCATTACAAGATATACTAACTGAGAAAGATATTGAAAAATATTCATACATGATTCAGGGATATACATATCATGCACATGAAAAATTCAATAATAATATCCTATTTCCAATTATGCCTTATACACATCAAACACTCGATGAATGTGATAGATTTCTAGCGAATATTGGCGAAATTGATAGAATTATTCCCAAAAATATTACTGGAATTGATTTGATGCACAAAAAAATTCTATTTACTCCATCCGAGTTTGATAACAATGTGGATAAAATGTATTGTAGAACAGTAAAATTTAAAAGGCAACTATTTAAAGCCAAAGTAATGTTTTATAAAAAATACCAGGAAGTTTCATCATTTCTACAGTGGGAACCTATTGGTTTACAACCCAATTATTACAAGCAAGGGATATTATTTACCAGATTTGAAAACACCACTACAGTAGATACTTATGTATGTTCTATTGCAACAATTAAACAAAAATATTCATTATATAATGTTTCATTGGAACATATTGATACGTGGAATTACTCTATGGGAAATAGATATGATACTAAAAAACTTGAGTACATAAAAAAACTTTCATTTATAGATGCGATGCCATATTGTATCTTAGTATCATGGCAAAAACCCTTGCCATCTAAACAAACAGTACTTCCAATTATTAAACAATCACTTCAAAACTTTTTAGAAAAAATATAGCCCGTGGCATCCATGGGTTTTTTTGATCATTAAAATCTACTCTATCCCATCCAACAAATGATGCACCTGTTTCAAATACTTATCATCCACATGTGTATAGATCTGCGTAGTAGTAATTGATGCATGCCCCAAAAGCGTCTGTACAGACCTAATATCTGCCCCCTTTTTAATAAGTGATGTAGCAAAACTATGTCTCAAAGTATGTGGTGTAACTTTCTTATTAATATTTGCGAGTTTTGCATAATGTTTCACTATATCCTCTATACTATTTCTTGTGATTTGAGTATTTGATCTGTAGTTACTAAGATTAATAAATAGATGAATACAATCATCAGTCCTCATTTCAATAAATTTCTCAATTTTTTCTCTTGCGATTTTTGTAAAGAATACAGATCTTAATTTTGATCACTTACCTATTATTCAAAATTGATTAGAGTCAAATTTAATATCCTTAATTTTCAAACTTACAAGCTCTGATACACGTAATCAAGTCCCATAGAGAGTGAATAATATTGCCTCATCTCTCGCAAGTTTAAGTCATTTCTTCTCATACATTACAGGCATTGCCAATAATCTTTGTATTTCATCATCTTCTAAAAAATTTACTTCTCTCGGTGGTATTTTACCCAATTCTAATTTATCTGGAGAAATTACATCCATATCGTGCTTGAGACAAAATTTCAAAAATGCTCTCAAGGCAACCACATGATAGTTAATTGTTTTTTTACTTAATCCTCTTTTTACAAGTTTAGTTCTAAAGTCCAACACATCCAATGACTTAATATCAGTTACTGGTATATCGCCAATATACTCCAAAAATCTTCCCAACCAGAGTCCATAGTTCTCTCTTGTCTTTGGGCTAGAATTCTTTTCGTGCTCTAGATATAGTTGAAATGTGTCCAACATATTTCCAAGCGACCTATTGGCTGTTGCCATCGAGTTTTTGTAAAATTGTATCTAAACGTTGTGAAAGTGAGTTTACCTTTGTTTCACTATCTGATACAGTAGTAATATCATTTGAATTTTCAAGAGTTTGGATGAAAGTCTCTATGTCTTTTTGTAATCCGAAAGCTGATAATCTCATTTGAGCATTTTTCATAATCGTAGCTTTGATGAGTGCTTTTCTAACTTGCCCTGCTAAGTCTTTTACAGATGACAATATTTCAGCTGGAGTTTTAGCAACTGGTGTTATAGATCATGTATTTATACTTCCTGAATTAGTTGTTATATCTCAAGTAGCAACATCATCAATAATAATATCTCAACTTAATCCATCACTACTTCAAGTAGCAATTTCATCCACCACCACATCCCCACTCAATTCATCCATTGTATCTCAAGTATCTTGATCAACCTGATTTGTAACTTGTGGAGTAGGTACACTTGGTGAACTATCTGCCATTAATACATATCCAAAATATATTAATCCAATCAAAGCAAATGCTCATAATCAAAGCAATACTTTCTTTTGATTACCATTTGATCAACTAAATATAGCTTTTAATCATTCGGTAGGTGTTTGTTTAGCAGTTGCTTCATCAGCAACTTGTACTGCAGCAACAGATGTTGGAGAATCAACCATTAAACTATCTAAATCAATACCTTGTGTAATATCATCTGCAACTTTTTCTAATGCTACTGCTTCTGGATTGTTTGTTGGTTGAGGTACTGTTTCTGTAGGCATAGTATCTTGCAACCCATCTAACTCACTTCACACATCAGTTGTTTCCGTAGATGCTACATCTGTAATTGGAGTTGCAATAGTTACAGGTGATACTACTTCTAATGTTTCAGCTTCTTGTACTATTTCTGGAGTTATATTATTTTCTACTACTGGAATCACTTCTTCAACAGCATCAACTGGAGTTTCCAAAGATGATGTATCGATGACTATATCTTGGTTTATTTCAGGAGCAATTTCTTCTACAGCTACTGGAGTGTCAATTATACCTTGTTCTGCAATAGGTTCAGCTGTTGTTTTATGAATCATATCTTCAAGACTTCATAGATCAATTGATGAATTATTTGTTTCTTCTACAACTTCTTCTACAACCTCCTCATCTACTACTTCTGTCTCAGTAGAAGTACTTCCTAAATCTAAATCAAAATCTAGAGAATTAGTTGAGTCTTCAGTTGGAGCTGCCACTTGAACATCTGGAGCAATTTCTTCAACAATAGTTTCTTTAATAGGGGGAATATCTTCAACTACCACATCTATTGGGGTTGGAATTCCAATATCTCCTAGATCAAAATCTAACGAAGAACCACTAGTTTCAGTTTTAGGAGTTATAGTTTCTACTACTTGAGCAACATTTTCAACAACAGCATCTGTCACCACAGGAGGAATTACATCAGCTATTTCTACTACAGGAGTACTAATATCTCATAAATGAAAATCATCATTGTTAGCAACTGGGGCATCTGCAACTGTTGCTTCCTTTGTAGTTGTTTGTGTCTGTGCAGAAAATGGCGACTCACTTGTTGGTGTTTCCAACATAATATTTTGTAAATCCTCTATAGTCGCATGACTTTCCACTTCTGGTAACGGTGTACTATCTACTACTGGTGCTGGTTTTGCAAAAGGATCATAATCCTCTTCTTCATTACCTCCCAAAGACGCAACATCGTTTTTTGTAACTGCTACAAAATCATTTTTTTGCATTGTATCAAGAGATTTATCCAACAAAATATCCCCTAAATCTGAAATAGATCAAGGTTGTTGTCAACTTCCCATAGGGTTATTTGTCGCCGTTCCTGGCGCTCCATTTTCTTCTACTGGCATGCTTATATTGCAAAGAGTAAATATGGATTATAGTATATAGATATTTATGTAAGAATCAAAAATCTAATAGTTTTTATATAACCTTCATCACCTTTGTAAGAAAAAGCATATATAGTATGTCTTAAATTTTTCCTAGGAATTTCTTTGCAAATACACCTCCCTTTTTTTACAGTGCAGTCATTTAATTTCTTTCCCTGCCACTATGAAATATCTCCTCATACTTCTTACACTCCTTATTTTAAGTATTTATATGATAACATATGCCATAAACGATACGCCTCTATTACAATTTGATACTGTCATTGTATGTGAAGACTCTCCTCTTACTACTTCTTGAGCAGATATACATATAACTGAAATATGATTTGACTGAAATGATGAACGAGTTGAAGTTACAAATATTTGAAACCAAGATTTCTCAGGCACTCTTTCTCTTTCATGAGTTAAATCAGTGACGCTTTCTTATAATATTGAACTTCCATCTAAAGCATCAATTATATTTTGAGATTCATTAACTTTTCTTACATGAAATATAAATATCGTTACATGACAGTGATTTTCACTACCAGATACTACTTGATTTACAGTATCTTTGATTATTAACTCAGTGCTTACACAACAACAATACTTTTCAAAAAACACTATTT
>JAYTKZ010000045.1:0-3005 GCA_043729885.1 bacterium | reverse complement strand
GCAGGTACTGCATATACAAAATTTACTGATGCAAATAAATCTTCAATTCAAATAGGTTTAGATTTTGATAACGATAAAGATACACAAAAATTAGATAAGATTGATGCAACAAATAAAAATGAATTCCCTGTAAAAGATAAAGAGAATGGTCTATTTGATGAAGCAGGTAAGCTTCGTGAAGAAAACTTGAAAAAAGCGTTAAAGACAATTGCTAAGAAGATTGTTGAAGATCCTGCAAATGGATTTGTTAATGCTTAGATAGAATTATTATGATTTCTTAAACATTCCCTTCACAATTCTAATGTTGAAGTGGAATGTTTTTATTTCTTCGAAATCTATTTTATCACCGAACTCTTGACGAAGAATATCTACTTGTCGTGTCATCATCTCTAGGAACATAGTAACACTATGTCACCCCGCACTTGATGCGGGGTCTGGATTCCCGCTTTCGCGGGAATGACAGTATGTGAACAATTGCCCAAACATTTCCCTGTAAAAATCTAATCCATCTTTTCATCATACAAAAGCGGGACGAGGCTCTCGTTTTTTTACATTATCTTCTGCTTGGGTATCGAAGGTTTCATCGGGGATATAGGGTAAGTTAGCAACAATATAATAGTTAGTAGCTAGTAGTCAGTAGCTAGGGTCTAAGAGAAATGCAACTAGATTACCTTGAAGAAGTTTTATATCAGTTTTGACTCATAAATTAGATTTATAGTTTTCATAATTTTCTTTAGCTAAACTCAACGTCTCAGGATAGTATTCAGTAAGAAATGCATTCTCAAAAAATCATGGATTTTCTAATAGAACAGATAATCCTAATACTCAGCACCCAGTTCATACGTCTATGAGTATGTTTTTTTCTAGTCCCTTGTCCCTTGTCCCTAGTCCCTGTTGCTCTGCAACATATTCATTGACTCCCTCAATCATATACTCAGTCTCAGGACGAGGAATCAAACAACGACTATCTACTTTGAATTTACGTTGAAAAAATTCCACATATCACATGATGAATTCGAGTGGTTTTTTATCTTTTGTGTATGCGTCATATCATACTTTGATAGCATCGTATTCGTCTTTAGTAAGTTCTTTTTCATATGATGTGAATAATTGTTCTTTTGTAATTCCAGCGTAGTGACAAAGGAGCTTTTCAACGACTTTTTTCTGTTGAAAATAGCTATCTGAGAGGAGATTTCGAATGTTCATAGTAAAGTAAGTAGGATATAATAATATTTGTCATTCTGAGGCAATGCCGAAGAATCCAGAGTATGTTTTATAGAACGATATTCTTGAGACTATCTCTGGATCCTTCGCTACACTCAGGATGACAAAGTAGTATCTATACAATATACTGATTCTACACTACAAAAAAAGTGAAATTTCATTGTATTATCCTCGCGTTTTTTTACAATTCTAGTTCACCAAAATAAAATGAACAATGGAAGAAGTACTACTTGCTCCTAACAAAGAATCTTTTGTCTCAAAGGAGATGTTTATACTAAGGGAATCTATTACAGCAAATCTGGAGATGATAGTTGAGCAGTCGAAGATTGTGAGACAGCCATTTGTGTTATTTGCAAAAACAAAAATAACCATAGTGAATGCAACTCCATTATCACAGGTATATACCTTTACTGTAGATATGTTTACTACTACAATGACTACTATAGAAGGTAAACCACTGTTATTCTCTATTGAAAAAGAGATGCTGGATAAACAAAAACATCTACCATAACTGTATCCCAATTATGAAAGAAATGTATAATCCACGTTAGTTTACTATCGATGGATTTTTTTATTGTCTTTCGTATTACTATGCCAATGGCATTTCACTTGGATGATATATCTGCAGTACCACATAAACCATGAGTATACTTTTTCTACGGCAAGAAAGAGGAGATTTTGTATATCTGAAAAGCTAAAGATCTCAAAAATCGCGTAAAACAATACTTTTCTGCTTGATCACTATGGAAGCAGGATATGCTTTCAAAAGCTACTAAAATAGACTTCGTAACAGTAACTACAGAAAGTGAAGCATTGTATCTAGAAGATAATCTTATCAAAAAGCATAAACCTATGTATAACTCATTACTCAAATGAGATAATAGTTATGTCTATATTAAAATTACAAAAGATGCGTATCCGCTCGTATATACAACTAGATCAAGAGTAAACGACTGATCTCTGTATTTGGGACCAAAACATATGACTCGTGATTTATATAAATTACTCCAATTTCTTAGACAACTTTTGCGTTATAGAGCCTGTACTAGTAGTGTCTTTAAACAATGAAAAATATGTAGTGATTATCATTTTTGAACCTGTAAATGACGATGTGTATACGCTAAATTACAGAATGTATCACAAGATCATATCTATGCATATATCAAAAAATACCCAGTAAATGCAGCTTTCAAGCCAGAGATGACATATGAAGAATCCTTGATAGAAAATAAAAAGATAGTCAAAATGCTTGTAGATTTCTTTTGATGAAAAACGAAACCAGTAGAAGAACAAATTATGGCATTGATGCAAGATGCTATTACAAAAGAACATTATGAATATGCAGCACAACTTAGAGATGTATACACATGAATTAGTAGATATACTGAAAAACAAAATGTAATTATTAGTGAACAAGTGACATGAAAAGTTATGAAAATTAGAACTATGGAGTGACGATATGTGACAGCAATTATCAATATGTATGAAGGGAAGATGATTGATGTCATTCGTTTAAAATATCGCGCAAGTGATACAGAAATCAATGATATTATTTCAGACTTTCGTGCTGAATACTGAGAAACTGTAGTAGAAGAGATATCAAATGGAACATTAGCTGCAACTACGACTCTCAAAAAGATTCCTAGAAAAACTCGTACTGAAATTGAATCGTTACTTGATAATTTTATTGATGCGCAAATCGCTTCATCAACATTTGAAAAAGAGAACATTATGAGTGACCTCCTCCAATGACTAGAAACAAGATACCAACTCCCTAGATT
>JAYTKZ010000044.1:0-2735 GCA_043729885.1 bacterium | reverse complement strand
ATAAAAAAAATCTCAGGTAAAGAACCTGAGAGAAATATTAAATTAATGTAAATGCTTTTACTTAAATCGGAATGGGTTGAATGTGCTATCCGGATAGTGGGTAATGAAGTAACCTATAATTGGATCATTGTGTCCACTAGGTGAAGTATTCACGCCAATCGATGTAATAATTCTGTCTGGATTTTTGCTAATCCATTCCTGGATAGCGTTTCCAAAATTGTCATTAGTAACTCTAAAGTGTATTACATTCGGCCCATACGATATATAAATGCCAGTAAATGTCGTTTTAGCAACAGTGCTATCAGTATGTACAGATAGTTTTGCTACATCTTCTTCATTATTGCAAGATGTAAGACCAATAATAACACACAATAGTAATACTACAATTTTAATAGATTTCATATCTTTTTATTTATTTTTGTATTTATATTATATCTATTTGTATATATATGTCAATATAAGAAAAACGCCCTCTCGAGCGTTTTATATCATTTCAATTGGTTATACATTACCGACTCATGATTGTATAATCATAGTAAATGCCAATAGTCAAAGTGCAATAATACCATACATTTTTTGTTGTTTTATTGCTCTCTTTTTAAGTTTCTTCATAACGGTTTCATAAATATATAAATATACCGATGTACTAATAATACTGATTATTGACATTTTGTCAAAATATCGTATATAATATTTTTAATACGAGGGAATTCGCATATTTTATGTGTTATTGGGTTGCATACCGCAAACAAATAGCTATACATGTGAGACTATGTAATACACTTTATATCTCAATTATATGCACCAAAAATGGCAGACAAAGAAAAGGAACTTCCTCTTATTCAAGAAAACTTGATGCCTCAAACGATTGAGCAAGAAATCTCAGAATCATATATTGCGTATGCAATGTCAGTGATAGTGTCTCGTGCATTACCGGACACAAGAGATGGTCTAAAGCCAGTTATTAGAAGAATATTATATGCTATGTATGATATGTGACTTACTCATACTGCTAAATTCAAGAAATCTGCAGCTGTAGTCGGAGATGTACTCGGAAAGTATCATCCACATGGTGATAGTTCAGTATATGACGCTATGGTTAGACTTGCACAACCATTCTCACTCAGATACCCTCTCGTTGATGGACAAGGGAATTACGGTTCAGTAGATGGAGATGGTGCTGCTGCGATGAGATATACGGAAGCAAGACTTACAAAAATAGCTGAAGAAATGTTGGAAGACATAGAACAAGATACTGTTGATCGAAGAGATAATTATGACCAATCAAGAAAAGAACCTATTATGTTACCTACAAAATTCCCAAATCATCTTTGTAATGGGACTATGGGTATTGCTGTAGGTATGGCAACAAATATGCCTCCACATAACTTGTGAGAAGTAATTGATGCATGTTTAATGCTTGTGAAAAATCCTGATGCAACTCATGAAGATATTATGGGACATATTAAATGACCAGATTTACCAGCTGGAGGTATGATTTTTGATAGAGCTAATATTATAGATGTATACTCAAAAGGGAAATGAGCAATTGTAGTAAGAGGTAGAACACATATAGAAGAATCAAAATGAGGACAAAGTGTGATTGTAATCACTGAGATCCCATTTCAAGTGAATAAATCAACGCTTGTAGCCAGAATTGGTGAACTTGTGGTAGATAAAAAATTAGATGGAGTGACAGATATTAGAGATGAATCAAATAAGAATAAAATTAGAGTAACTATTACTGTGAGAAGATGAGTAGATCCAAACTCACTATTGATCAAAATTTATAAGTATACTGAGCTCCAAGGAAATATTAACATTAATAATGTAACGCTTATTGAAGATTGAATTCAACCTAGACTTCTAAACATCAAAGATTTACTTGTTGAATTTGTAGACTATAGAAGAAAAGTTGTATATAGAAGATCAGTATATCTATTAAATAAAGCGAAAGATAGACTCCATATTCTAGAATGATTGAAACGTGCTATCGATATCTTGGATGAAGTGATAAGTACAATTAGAAAATCAAATGATAAAACTGAAGCGAAAGATAAATTAATGACAAAATTTGATTTCTCAGATGTACAAGCAGAATATATCCTCCAAATGAGATTGCAATCATTGGTAGGTCTAGAGATTCAAAAGATTTTGGAAGAAATAGGTGAAAAGAAAGCGCTGATTGAATATCTAGAAGGTATCATCAATGATCAAAAGAAATTAGATAAAGTAGTTACAGATGAAATGAACTATATCAAAAAGACATACGGTGATGAAAGAAGAACAGAAGTAATTGAAGATGATCTTTGAAATCTTAGTGGTAAAATTAAAGATTTAATGAAACTAGAAGATGCTAAGAAAGAAGATGTAATTCTTTGGATCGGTGCTGATAGTACATTCAAAATCCTTTACCAGTCTAGAATCAATATTATCCCAGAAGATACTATTGAACTAGTATATACACACAACCAAGATAAACTTGTAGTTATCACAGATAAATGAGAACTCGTAGTACAAAGATTGAAAGATATATGACAACATATTATGAAAAACCCTGGTGCTAATCCAAAAGAACTATGGGGATTGAAATGAGAAGTTGTATTCATCAATACTACTCTGCATGATTACAAGGAGTTAGCACTGATGACTGACAAGAACTCACTCAAGAAAATCAAAAAAGATATGTTACTAGGGTTCAAGAAATTCCCTACAATGATTATGACATTGGAAGG
>JAYTKZ010000043.1:0-1809 GCA_043729885.1 bacterium | reverse complement strand
GAGAGAATATATTTTTTATCAGTTCTAATAATATCACTAGCTATCAATCAAGCAAGTGGCATATATCCAGCTTCCATAAGAGTCGCTGCAAATAGTCATGCTTGATAGTATCCTGGAGGATCCTTTAAAGAAGAAAAATTCTTTTTTGATCATAGTAAACTTGAAATGATATTTTTATAAAGCACATTAGTCTTTTCAAGTTCTCATAAAGTATTATTGAATCATGTATAATCATTTTTAATAAGTAGAGTCAATGCATCATGAAATGATTTTATATCTCAATCAATCTTTCGTTTTTGATAATCTATTTCGCTCCAGCGAATGCCATTTTCAATAGCATAATTAAATATAATAAATCAAATAGTCGGCGCATAGATAGTATCTAATGCTCATTTTTTATTAATCTCTTCTAATAAAACATACCCACTATCGTAATTACCAATTGATATATAATATTGTAATAGTGATTTTGCAATTCTCTCATCTCAATCTTTCTGGTATATTTCAAATAAAGAATAGATTTGATTAGCAGTAAATGAAATAGCTCTATCAGGAGATTCCTGAATTTGAACTATATGCTCTTGAGATATTGGTGAAACAGTAAGTTTTTTTTGAATTGCATAAAATCTATATAAAACAAGTCATATAAAAAAAAGAAAAATTATAATAATAATACTATATTGAGGTTTGCTAATTTTTTTCATTTCAGTAATCTATTTTCTAAATCATCCTATATATAGATATATGCGCAATATATGCAACTCAAAGAACCTATTAAATAGCCAAATTCTTTAGAAAATCTGCAACACAACTATATATCCTTGCAGATATACACCTAAATAATTATACTGATTCAGTTTATACAGTATTAATCTCAATGCAAGATATATATCATACTATAGTAGTCGATCTCACAAATGCGAATCAACGCTTTGATAGGTTCTTAAGAAAATTCTATAAACCATATACTACTGTCACGCTACCAACCATATATAGTTGGATTAGAAAATGACATATTCGTGTCAACGACAAAAAAGGGAAAGAAGATGGGAAGGTTATTTTGTGAGATAAAATTTCAATTAACTTAACTAGAACTACTCCACTCGTACAATCTAGTAAAAGTTCAACAAGTTATAGTAGTGCACATACTGCTGCATTTGAGCAAGAAACAATTCAGAAAAATATAATTCAAGAAGACGATAATTGGTTAGTATTCAATAAACCTCCACATATATTGATGCATCCATGAAGTTGATCTTCATTGAAAGCAGTGACTATGAATGATTGGTTATATAGTTATCTAAACATATCGCGCAGAGATACTGGTGAAGAAGAAATCACG
Organism: bacterium; assembly: GCA_043729885.1. Lineage (GTDB taxonomy): Bacteria > Patescibacteriota > Gracilibacteria > Absconditabacterales > Absconditicoccaceae > JBDHUW01. Next base: position 467 of record JAYTKZ010000043.1, on the reverse strand, counting down.
AAATGATCTATGTTTAAACCATCGTTTTGTTTTAGATTAGATAAAGACACGTCTGGAGTATTAATTGCAGCAAAAAAATATGATGCGCTACAGTATCTCAATAAAGAAATTAAAGAAAGGCATATTGTAAAACGATATGTTGTAGTTGTACAATGAAAGCTTCCTAAAAAACTCACAATTGATAAGCCACTATTCAAATGATTTCATGCAGAAAAATGAAGAGCACATATGTTTGTAAATTATGAAAAATGATTAGAATCAAAGACACATATATTTCATATAGCAGATACTACTAAAGACAAAATATGAACATTATCACTAGGATTAGTTCGTATTTTAACTGGGAGAATGCACCAAATTAGAGTTCATGCAGCAAATGAATGATTCCCCGTACTATGAGACAAAGATTATGGAAATGAATCAATTACTAGGATTGCATATAAAGAACTATGAGTAACAAGACAACT
>JAYTKZ010000042.1:0-3182 GCA_043729885.1 bacterium | reverse complement strand
ACAAATCATTTATACATAACTTCACCACGTTGGACATACTGTATTGTATTTTGGATCATATCTGAATATGGTCCTGATCACATAATATCACGAAGTAGTGTGAGCGAATCAACATAATTCATACCAGATTCATACAATAATCTCAAATATCTCATCATTTTAACTATATAGTAGTTTCTAATCATTATTCAAAACCCAGGTAATGCCAATAGTTTACGAAATCATCGTGATTTCCCAGAATCAGTAGAGAAGACAATTGATCAAAGAAATAATACTAGTCATATCCCAATTAATAACGATCAAACATTGTTTGAAAGAAAGTTAGAGAATCACATCATCATACGAGTTACAAGTGGTAATTCTACACCTGGGAATTCAGTTGCAATTGAAAATATTCATGGTAAAATTCATACAAACAATACAACGATAGCAATCAAAGCTATGATTAACAAAACTACTGGATATGTAATAGCTCCAATAAATTTACTTCTCAATGAGTGTAGAAATGCATATTCTGCAGCTAAACTACGCAATACAGTAACTAAATTCCCAGATGACTCTCATGATTTAATAATTGCTATATCAGATGCACCAAAGTATTCACCTAGCCTAATCATTGAATTAGTGAGTGTTTTCCCTTCGTTTGTAGAAATTGCTATTTGATTTCAGATGAATCTTTGCGCAGCAGTATCACCATCTCTACCAATAATACGAACAGCCTCCTGTATTCAAATACCTCCTCAAAGCAGATATCCTAATTCTCTAAAAAATAGAAGCTTTTGCTTCATACCAAATCAAGATTTTTCTTTTGTTTCAATATAACGTTCAAAGATTGAGTCAAACATGGGGTTAATAAGAATTAATCTAACATATATATATTTAAACTTATTGTTACAATTTGAGTAGCGTCAGAATTAATTATATCATAATTTATAGAGTTAACTATAGCTAACATTGGGAATGTTGGGCTAATAAATTGTTCTACATTACGTAAAAATCAAAATAATCATTGCTTATCAGTAAAGGTTATAGTTATATCAGTCGGGACAATTATTGCATTAGGTATTGCTTTCCCAGCTCATCAAAATGAAATAGCTGATATTTCTCAGTTTACCTTATTAAGTTCAGTAGATGATTTCACTAAAAACTCATTAAGATATGTTAGTAATTTTTTTTGATCGAGTGTAAACTTAGTATTATCAGTTTCTTTTTGTAATTGAAGATAAGCTTTAACAGAAGATCTAATAGGCTCATCTTTGATGTCCTCAGGCAATCATGTACAATTTGAGTTATAACATTGTATTAATGTATTTTTTTGTCAGTCATTTGATATTTTTTTTAAAAGTTCTGCATCTTTTAGTACATTTGCGTGCTCTATTTTTGTTTTTTGATAACTATCTAGTATATTGTTATATTCGGCTTTAGTTCAAGAAGCACCTTCATATGTACTTATGAATTGAGGTCGAAATCCAAAAATAATGAGTGCAAAGAAAAATATTGTAGCTTTATACTGCAATGTACGAACTTTAACTTTTCTAGCCAACAATGACGAAGATGTAATATTAGTTTGAAACATTTTTGAGAAGTACTTTAGCTGCTAAAGAAAAAGTGAATCAATCTTCTGACTTTTTATAACTAGGAATTGTGATTTCTGAAAGAAATTCTAAATCGTTGAACATATCAATCACTCATCATTTTCAATAAACAAGTTTTAAATCACTAACAGATCATTTTAATGCAAGTGATTCGTAATCTAGTGAAAAATCAGAAAAACGAATATTTGATCAGCCTAATTGTTGTAATTTACTAAATACATTTAAAATACGAGATAGACGATCTCATCGTCAAGCTGTTGTATTTTGAGCAATAATATTTTTAGCTACTATAAATTTTACATAACGATCATCCTTTTGTGCTGCTGCAATATCATTATTTAAAACAGCAATCTTTGCTTGCTCATCACGAATTAATGATTGATAGTATTTAGTTTGCGAAAGAGAATATATATATATTCATACAGCAATAAAGAAAATGAAAAATGAAAGAATATATGCTCCTTTTCGTCAACTGCGGACTTTTGGAAGTCCACTAGCCATTACGCTATTTGTCATTTATGTTTATATATATAAATCTAAATAATTATTTAGATATGTATGAAAATATATGAAAGTTGCAAGGAGAAATTAGGAGTTAGTAGCTAGTAGTCAGTAGTTAGAAATGATATTTTTTTCACTAACTACTAGCTACTATCTACTATCTACTTTTTACCACACTTCACACATCTACATCCCAAAGGTTTTATAATTCTTTCAAAGTAATCTTTTCCATAATTATATGTAAGTTCCTCACCTGCTTTTATAGCTTTAATCGCAGAAATTATAATGCGTCATCTAACTTCAAGTGGTTCGCAATTTGGTTTGCATGAATGATTGATATAACGAGCACGATTATGGTGTCATGTTCCTATTATAGTATAGCGACTATTAACTGTGAAAAGATATTTTCATCAAATACGATTCGCTACAGAATGAGCAACCTTTTTTCATGTATATTCAATAACCTTCTGTCCTTTTCTAATGTTCTGATTAGCAAACAATCATAATCATATTGGAGAACGTCTTATTGTAAGTGCTTTATGTGGCAAAAATGAACGGAGCATAATGTTTTTAATTTTATTAAAAAAGGGACTAGGGACTAGGGATTAGGGACTAGGGATGATGCTATTACTAGCTTCTAGTCCCTAATCCCCTGTCCCTAATCCCTACGTTTGATATTATCAAACGTTATGATATACGCTATCAACGTCCTCATCTTCTTCGAGTGTTTCTACTATTTTTTCAAATATTTCATAATCACTATCAGACAAAGTTATTTCATTTTGAGGAAGGTACTGTAAATCAGCATCTGTAATATTGTATCACAATATAGCTAATTCTTTTCTCACTCATATAAATGCTTCACGAGAAGTAATTACACGACACATTCAATTCTCTTCTTCAAAATCTTCAATATCAAGTGATAATAAATTCTCTTCCAATACTGGTAACTCATATGGGATTACATCTTTTACTTCATTTCATTTAACTATATGATTATGTTGTTTCCCATTGATAATAATAACTCATTTAAGAGAAAATTGCCATGAAACAGCTCATGGTTCAGCTATACTTCATCACATTTTC
>JAYTKZ010000041.1:0-2604 GCA_043729885.1 bacterium | reverse complement strand
GTATTGTATCCATGGTTATTGATTAGATCATGAGCTGATATGCCGATGAGTGGATGAATTGATGATATCTATGAACCATTTGCTGATGTAGAAGTTGTTGGTCCAAAAGATTTCAGTGGGAATATTATGGCACTTGCACAAGATTATAGATGAGAGATGAAGTGAATGGAATATATTGATGAAACAAGAGTGTTGTGGAAATACCGTATGCCACTTGGTGAATTAATTATTGATTTCTATGATAAATTAAAATCTGCTACAAAGGGCTATGCGACTATGAACTACGAGTTTGCTCAATATATAAATAGTGACTTAGTAAAACTCGATATCTTGATTAATAATGAACTTGTTGAAGCATTTTCTCAAATCGTCCACAGAGACAAAGCATATAATAAATGAAGTGCTACTGTAGAAAACCTCAAAGAACTTATTCCAAAACAAATGTTTGCAATACCTATTCAAGCATGAATCTGATCAAAAATTATTGCTCGTGAAACAATCTCAGCAATGAGAAAAGATGTGATCGCAAAATGTTATGGATGAGACGTTTCTCGTAAAAGAAAATTATTACAGAAGCAGAAAGAAGGGAAGAAGCGTATGAAAGCTATGGGAAGTGTGGAGGTGCCTAGTGATATATTCTTGAAGTTAGTGAGTAGAGGTTAACTGACCGTATGGTTAATACTATCCCGTCATCCTGAGTGTTAGCGAAGGATCTCGTGAATTACTATGAAGTAAGCTAAAGAGCCAAGGAGCTAAAGGGTTTGTCATTTCGACCGAACCAGTGAGTGGAGAAATCTTTTTATACCGTCATTCTGAGCACATTCGTTTCACTCAGTATAAACTCCGCGAAGAATCTTATTTACAATTAATAAAATTAATGCAACTCGTCTTCATCCGTCACTGAGAAACTATAGACAACATAGAACAATGTGTGTGGGACCTAGAAAGAGATATGCTTGTATCAATTACTGAAAAAGGTAAACAACAAGCATTACAAGCTGGAGAACTGCTTAAGGAAGATTCTTTTGATGCTATCTTTGTCAGTGATATGGTGAGGACACAACAAACAGCGAAAGCAATTTTTGGAGAAGATACTGAATTTACCTTTGATACAAGATTGCGTGAACATATAGCATCCCTAACTCCAAATACCCAATACATATATGGAAAAATGCCTCAGGATGAGTGGATAAAATTACGTTTAGAATGATTTACTGATGGTGAAAGCTATAGCAATCAAATAGAGAGAATTAGAAATTTCCTTATCGAATTAAGCACTAAAGATTATAAAAAGGTTGCTATTGTCACACATGGTGGATGTATGAGATCATTATATACTATAGCATGAACTCATACAATTGGAGAATCCATTATAATGGAAAGGAAAGATAATTGTGGAGTTGTAAGAGCTAATCTAAGCCCAGATTGAAAACTAGAAATCCTTGAGTAATTTCATATATTCAAAGCTAACTTATAATTAAGATTATATTAATTCAAATATATATACACACTTTATATACTTTACATTCCTATGTCAGCAGCAGCAAACTTCCTCTTTGAAATGTGAATGTTAGCAAAGCAAGAACGCACATGATTTGCATTTTTGTGAACATGAAAACAAAGTATTGCTGAACATGTAAATAGAGTATGCTATACAGGGTATGTACTCGCACAAATGGATGGCACGGTAGATCCAGCAAAAGTAGTAATGATGTGTCTTTTTCATGATATGGCAGAGGCAAGAAGTTTGGATCATCATTATACAGCACAAGCATATGTGACAGTAGATGAAGCCCGTATTGTAGAAGATCAAACAAAGAATTTACCATTTTGACAAGATATTAAAAATATAGTACATGAATACGAAACTCGTGAATCTCAAGCAAGTTTACTAGCAAAAGATGCAGATTATATAGAACTTTTTTTGCTTCTCAAAGAGCAAGCAGATCTATGAAATCCAAATGGCAAGAAACGAATGTGATTATACCTAGCGAGAATGCGTACTGAAGTATGAAAAAAACTTATGCAAGAAATTACAGAAACATGATACGATGATCGACGAATAGGTCCTGCATTAGGAACTATGGATAAGAAAGATTCAAAATATGACCCAGAAGCAACAATATAACTATTTATGTATTATTCACTATTCACTATTTACTATTTCCTGCTCATCATGAAACCAATACAATTTGATACCAAAAAATCTAAAGACTTTTATGATGAACTTAAACAGAAAGTTAAAACATATTTTGCTGAAAATGAAAAAAGCGAGAAGGGTAATCGAAATTTGTTTAGCAAAACAATTATTCTTTTTGCTACATGGATAGCGATATACCTATGTATACTGCTTGTAGCTAGTTCTACTTGAGTAGTTATAGGTTTATATATACTATTTTGATTAGTATGAGCATTGATTGGGTTTAATGTAATGCATGATGGATGACATGGTAGTTATTCAAAATATAAATGACTCAATACTGTAATGTCATATGCAATGAACCTATTATGATCTGATATTAACTTTTGGAAAATATCACACAATGTGTTACATCATACATTTACAAATATTGAATGATATGATGATGATATAGAAAATCGACC
>JAYTKZ010000040.1:0-43259 GCA_043729885.1 bacterium | reverse complement strand
CACCAGGGGTTCGTCCATTCCGGTCCTCTCGTACTAGGAACAGGTCTCATCAAGTATCTAAACGCTCACAGCAGATAGGGGCCAAACTGTCTCACGACGTTTTGAACCCAGCTCACGTACCACTTTAAATGGCGAACAGCCATACCCTTGGGAGCTTCTCCACCCCCAGGATGTGATGAGCCGACATCGAGGTGCCAAACTGCGTCGTCGATATGAACTCTTGGACGCAATCAGCCTGTTATCCCTAGAGTAACTTTTATCCGTTGAGCGACACCACTCCCACGTGTTGGTGCCGGATCACTTTCACCGACTTTCGTCTCTGATCGACTTGTAGGTCTCTCAGTCAAGCAGGCTTGTGCGAATACACGACCAGTCCGATTTCCATCCGGACCTAGCCTACCTTTGTGCGCCTCCGTTACATTTTAGGAGGCAACCGCCCCAGTTAAACTCCCCACCAAACGCGGTCCCCCAAGAAGGGGTTAGAGGCATACATATACAAGGGTGGTATCTCAACGACGACTCATGGTGAACTGGCGTCCACCTTTCATAGTCTCCCACCTATCCTGCACAAATATATGTACGACTCAGCGTCAAGCTAGAGTAAAGCTTCATAGGGTCTTTCCGTCTTGCTGCGAGTAATCGGCATTTTTACCGATATTGCAATTTCACCGGGCCTAAACTTGAGACAGTGTCCAGATCGTTATGCCGTTCATGCGGGTCGGAACTTACCCGACAAGGAATTTCGCTACCTTAGGACCGTCATAGTTACGGCCGTCGTTAACTAGTGCTTAACTCACGAGCTTGCACAAGCGAGCTTAACATTCTAGCACTGGACAGGCATCACCTCCTATACATCCACTTACGTGTTAGCAGGAAGCTGTGTTTTTGGTAAACAGTCCCCCCGACTACTTTTGCTGCGATCCAATATTTCTATTGGACAGGACTTATCCCGAAGTTACGTCCGTTCATTTGCCAAGTTCCTTAATCATTGGTTGTCTCGAGTACCTTGGTATTCTCTACCAACCCACTTGTGTTAGATCTGGGTACAGGCTACTATATGATAAGCTTAGCGGGTTTTCTCGGCACCAGAATTCTATGAATCCCTCCCTTGCGGGAAGTTTCGCTCGCACTCGACGTTTTATTTCGCGACGGATTTGCCTATCGCAAACATACCAACTTACGCTGGATTAATCTTATACGTGTGACTCACATCCTTAGTGAGCTCATACACATCCCGATGCGTTACCACATCGCTCATATAGCAGGGACGGGAATATTAACCCGTAATCCATCGGCTGCCCCCTTCGGGTTGACCTTAGGTCCTGCCTAACCCTACGCTGATGAACATTGCGTAGGAATCCTTAGGTTTTCGGTAAGCAGAATTTTCATCTGCAATCGTTACTTATGTCAGCATTTTTACTTCTCAATAGTCCACCATTCCTTACGGAACAGCTTCATCCCAATTAAGAACACTCTCCTACCACACTCTAACCGAAGTTAGAGGTTTTCGACGTCGGTAAATAGCTTAGCCCCGTTACATCTTCGGCGCATACCCGCTTGTCCAGTGAGCTGTTACGCTTTCTTTAAAGGATTGCTGCTTCTGAGCAAACCTCCTGGATGTCTGAGCAGGTACACATCCTTCTCCACTTAGCTATTATTTAGGGACCTTAGTCGGAAATCTGGGCTGTTACCCTTTTGACCACGAAACTTAGCTCCCGTAGTCTAACTGCATATCTTTCCTCACAGCATTCGAAGTTTAACAGGGTTTGGTAATGCCTCTCGACACCCCTAGCCCTACAAGAGCTCTACCTCTGTGAGATCATTAATACACGCTAACCCTAAAGTTATTTCGGAGAGAACCAGCTATCACGATATTCGATGAGCTTTTCACTCCTAGGCACAAGTCATCCAAAGGACTTGCAGCTCCTAATGGTTCGGTCCTCCAGGTAGGTCTCCCTACCCTTCAACCTGCTCATGCCTAGCTCATATCGCTTCGGGTCTATCAATAGCAACTAAGCGCCCTATTCAGACTCGCTTTCGCTTCGGCTCCGGGTGTATATCCCTTAACCTTGCTACTATTGATAACTCGCTGACCCATTCGTCAATAGGTACGTTGTGACTCGACCAAAGTCAAGCGCCAACTCCCTTGTAAGCCATAGATTTCAGGTTCTATTTCACTCCCCTTCCGGGGTTCTTTTCACCGTTCCCTCACGGTACTATGCACTATCGGTGTAGAAAAGTATTTAGTCTTGGACAGTGGTCTGCCCTGATTCACACAAGATTTCACGTGTCTCATGCTACTTGGGATCATAAACTAAAGGCTAATACATTTCATCTACGGGGCTTTAACCCTCTATGGCTTGGCTTCCCAACCAATTCTATTATGTATCTGCTTTGTAACTTTAGTGTTGCAGTCAAGTACAACAATTTCATGTCCCGCGACCCTCTCATACGCAACGGCTTGAACCTTGACACGTATGGAGTTTAGACTGATTCCCGTTCGATCGTCTCTACTAAGGAAATCTCTTACGATTTATTTTCCTCCTGGTACTGAGATATTTCACTTCCCAGGGTTATCACTTTGTATTCCGATGTACGGAATGGGTTGCCCCATTCAGATATCCCCGGCTATAATGGCTATTGGCACCTTACCGAGGCTTTTCGCAGCCAATCACGTCTTTCATCGTCTTTTCTACCCAAGGCATCCATCATATGGCTTTTAATAAACTTATCACCTTTTAAAAATACAATATATCTATCTGTTAAGGAACGTGCTTCCAGAGCTGTGTTTGCACACTATTTTACTCTTTCTACAAATCGCAAACTTTTTTGCGATGTACTGCATAGGATAGAGATACCAGGAGCGATTGCAAGTCCTTTTTACACTTTTTAAATATAGAGTAATATAAGGTACTATCTATCCTCTCGCATTCTGACACTGTTTTTGTTGAAAAAATGTCGAAAAGATGGCTTTGAAAGTCGTGATTTATATATTATTTTTCTATTGATATATGATATCATGGCTTTGCAAGCATATTATACGAGATATAAAATACATGAGATAATATAAAAATATGGAATATAAAATTGTATTTAATATGTGTTGGTGTTGAAGTAAAAGCTTATTCAAGCGATAAATAACACTATATTACATATATTATAATATATATTATTTTGATACTTAATTTTATATAATCTAAAAAACAGAAGTTTCATCCTCTGTTTTGTTATTAATATCGTTATAAAGTATATTAATTTTCTTGATGATCATATTTATAATGAACTACATCTAGCATTTCATCACTAACATGAAAATGTGTTGGAAGAGTAGCTGGGTCTTCACTCTCATAATAATCTCTTTGCTTATCATATTTTTCTAGCGTTGGTCTTTTTCATACTTTATTACCGCTATCTGAACCTATTTCTCGAATTGTTGATCTTAATTTAAATGATTCTTCTTCTACTGGGACTAGTAAACGAAGTTTATTATAATGCGTTAATAGTGTAGTTAATGATTCTCAAGTTTTGATAAGTTCATTAGTAATATTCTTGATTTCATTTATTGTACTCTTTGTAACAATATACTTACTTGCTTTCTTTGTCGTATCTATAAGATAACTTATATGAGATCTAATAACTTCAGGTGAGAAAGGGTTAGAACGATGAGATAGAAAAGAAACAAAGTTTCATGAATTTAATCAAAACTGAGCTTTAATATCTTCAGCTGTTAGTCTTTTTACTCCATGAGAAACTCAGGAAGTATCCCACTTATCTTCAACATATGCATACTTTTGTAGTCACAATAATATAGTTGTAAATTTTTTATACAGTGGATGAAAATGTTGTTCTAATATCTCAATTCAATATTGAGGCGTAGCTCACAATATTTTTGTAATATCAAACTTTTTGTTAAAAAGTTGTTCTTCTTCAATAGATATAGCGGCATTGTCTGAAATATTTTTTTGTAACATATTTTGTTGATTAATAAATACTACTATAAGTATATAGATACATTAACTATTTGTCAAAAAAATATGAATAAATTTCATGAATTGATTTTAACTATTGTATTATATAGTATAGCAATATGAAAATAGCATTTGTACATGATCGAATAGTACATGAGTGATGAGCAGAGATGGTGTTGAGAGACCTGGTTTCAACTAGTGTTTTTGATGATGCGAAGATTTTTGTGTTGTTTAGTATACACAAGAAGTTAATAGTAAATAGTGAACAGTGAATAGAAAAAAAGATTACCACGTCGTTTGCAACTCCTCGCAATGACAAAATAGAATTAGATATAATAACTGCTCTTCCTATTCGACTAAATAATATTTTCATATACTTCAATACTCGCAAGATACCAATACTTTCAGCACTCTTCGATTATCGTAATTTGATGTTTTGGTTTCCAGTATTGTGTAGAATGTTGAGGAAAAAAATCGAGAGATATAATGCAGATGAGATTTTGATATCATCTTTTGCAGCAGCAAAGAATATAATTAAAGATACTTCGTCCCTATTCCCTAGTCCCTATTCCCTGTCACCAAAGGTGACACTATATCTCCACTCTCCTATGCAATACATCCGAGAAAATTATGAAGAGAATGTAAAAAAGTTTTCGTTTCCTATCAAACAATTGTATCAATTTGCAACAACATATTTGAGACCTCGAGATAAAAAATCAAGACACTATGATGTAGTGCTGTGCAACAGCAACTACACTGCTAAGCTTGCGAAGCAGTTGTACGGACTCGAGTGACAAGTGTCGTATCCTATCGTAGATAAGCTCTTTTTCAACGAGCCAGTCGAAGTCATATCAAAAGAATATTTTGTTTTTGTATGAAGAATACAAAAATATGTAAGAGAAATTTGAACTATTATAGATGCGTGTAATCAAACTCATAGTTCGTTAGTAGTAATATGAGATTGACCAGATATGGATTACGCAAAATCTATAGCATGACCAACAATAATCTTTGTATGACGCATAGATGATGTAAGCGAAAAAGTAGCAATCATGAAACATGCAAAATGATTAATTAATATTGCAAAAGAAAGTTTTGGACTGGGTACGGCTGAGGCATTGTGTTTGTGAGTACCGGTGCTAGGATACAATTGATGAGCCACTCCTGAGTTGGTAGATGAAAGTAATTGAGTGTTGATAGATGATAAGAGTACTAATATAGTAGAATGAATAGAAGAATTTTGTGGTAAAGAATTTGATAGGAAAAAGATAGCAGAAGACGCGAGGTGAATATTTGGAAAATAAAAAATGCCTCAGAACGAAGCACTTCTGATTGTATTTTTGTAAGGAAGAATGCTGAAGTAAAGATACTTAAATGATTATATCACAATAGATTTTTTAAATTTTCTATAATGTAAAAAATCTTGATAGTAATAACTATCAAGACATATAACTTATAACAGGAATACTATTTCTCCTTGTATGGTTGGATTACAATACCACCAAAATATTTTTCTTCTGCAAAACATTTAATAGAGTTAACATAGCATATATTGCTTTTGTATTCTTCTTTCTGGTTTGAGTCAGAGAAATAAGCAATACATCCGAATCTCATGTCTTTATTATAAAATGTGACGGCTCTTCCATCAATATCTGTAGTTTTTTCAGAGCATTTGTCGCATATTTCTTCAAGATAACGAGGATTTGTTTCTAGTGTACATGCACAAATCGGACATAAGTGATATTTTCTAGGTTGTTTTTTGGGTGGTGGCATATGTTTTTTATTTTAAGTAAATACTATATACAATATTATATGTATTGTCAACACATCTTTTTGCCTCATTACACAAGATATGTATAATAGATACATACTATTTATTACACAAAAAAAGATGAAGAAATTGCTCTATGTTTATTTTGGAATTGTAGTTACAATACTCAGCGTTGCATGAGTTAATGCTTCAACATCAAGTCGAGGTAATTATGGTACATCTCCTACTGAGGTTTTGGATCGTGTTGTGGGTGAAGCTAATATTGAAACAAGAATTCAAGATACACAGTTAGATAGAATTAGTGGTATTAGAGACTGACAATTTGCTTCAAAGTATCAAATTGCAAATACACTGGATTCAATTAGAGTACAAATTGCTCCTTACTTACAATGGTTTATGTTTATTGGATTGTCTATCGCGACAGTAATGATAATCATAACTGGGTTCCAACTTGTGACAAGTGTACAATCTGGATCTGATACTAAAAAAGCATCTGCAAGAATTAAAAATATAGCAATAGGAATTATCATTATGACTTGATTCTATGTGATAACAAGATTGTTTATGTCGTTGGTGGCGTATGTGTTGCAAGGATAATATGTAGACAAATTATCAGGGACTAGGCACTAGGGATTAGGGACTAGTAAAAAAGAAAAAATATCTTTATACTCGTATTATAATTGGATGAAGAAAATATTCGCAGTAGTAGTTATAGGATGTATTACACTATTCAATAGTGCATTTGCTATTGCTCCAACATTTGATAGAGATTTCAAAAGACATCTTGTTACTGATCCTAGTGGGAAAAATGAAACAGTATATAATCCTAGTACTTTTAGAATTAGTGCTAATAGTACACTAAGAGATAATGTATTTAATGTATTCTCTCCTACAAATAATAATTCAGTATTATGGAATGTTGTTAGAATTGTCATGATTGGGGTGCTTGTATTATATTTTGCGTGGATTGGAATTGATTTTATGATGCATCCAAATGATCCTGCAAAAAACAAACAAGCTAGGATGTGATTCCTCTACCTCCTCTTCGGGGCATTTCTCGTATATGGAGTGACATGGATATTGTGAAGATGATTAGCAATTACGGATTTAGGTGCTACACCAAATGCATCTGGAACATTTGTAGATAATCTTATATGAAGAGTAATATTTCAAATATTGGCATTTTTGAAAGCATTCGCATTCTTTTATGCTATTATTATTACGATTTGGTATGGGTTCAATATGATTAGAGCACTCGATAAAGAAGAAACACTCAAAAATGCTAAGAGAGGTTTAGTGAATGTATTGTTAGCACTGATATTTATTAAAGTAATCGACTTTGTATTCTTTATTGCGCAAGATGTATCGTTTATATCAAGAGCAAAAACATTTATGATTACGATTGCGAGAGCTATTGGATATATACTAGGAGCTGTGATGGTACTAAGTTTGATATATACTTGATTCAAATATATTAGTGCAAGTGGTGACGAAGCAAAAGTCAAAGATGCGAAGAATACTCTCTCAACTATTTTCTATGTGGTATTGATTATATTCTTGTTCTTGTTGGTAGCTTGGCAAGTGATTGCAGAGTTTGCGTAGGAGTTATTATAATTGAGTGATATTCTATTGTCAGCTCGAGCGAAGTCGAGAGGTCTTTATATATTGATAGTATTATTTTTTAAACGAAGAAAGCCCCCCGAAATCCGGAGGGCTTTTTTACTTGATCCGCATAATGCATGCGGTTATAACTGTTTTGTTAGCCCGTTATCCCCTAGGATCCATAGTCTTCGGCGGTGAACTAACTCCGGTGCGGGAGCAATATGCCAGGGCTATTAAGCTCGGCGGCGGTGCATCCCGATGATCATAAACCTACTGGTTAAAAGCTGCTAGCTGCGGTTGTATAATATTTACTAAGCATTAAATTTTGGCAGCAAGCGATGATCCAGTGGTAATTTGGCAGATATGTCGATTTCTCGAAGTAGATTAACTACTAGTGGGTCCTCGACATCTTTTTAAGTTTTTTTTCAATCTCGCGTGTTTTTTACTAAATTAATAATTTTTTTACGGGGATGTATATGTTTTCGCTCTGTCGAGCTAGTAACCTATACCTCCAGTACCATGGATGTGGTACATTGAAAGTTCTTTTTTAACCGGCATGTTGATATTATTTTGTTATGCGAACGACAATATATCGTTGCATGGTAATATATTACATATAATTTATAATAAGTCAATAGTAATATAGAAAATATGCTAACTATTAGTTATCAGGGAATTAAAAGGTTAAGCAGGATAATAATGATAAAGAGATAAATAAGAGGCAGCTCTTTAAGATTGATAATTGTGGTTTGATAATTATATAGAGGTTATCTTTAGATTCTTCGCGCGCTCAGAATAACTGGATCCCGGATCAAGTCCGGGATGACAAGCCCAGCAAGAACGGATGATAAGATACAATTCTTTAAATCACTTCCCTACTATGAAATCTTTCCTACTCAATACATACTACAAACTCCTCGGCTCATTAGCCCGTCGCTATATTCGTAAAAAAAAGCCATATATTATAGGTATCAATGGTAGTGTGTGAAAAACATCATGCAGAATGATAGTTACACAAACCCTCCAACAACTACTACCACATGTGCCAGTTTATACTTCACCAAAAAATTTCAATGGTGAGTTATGAATGAGTTTGAGTATTTTTGAGATTGAAAAATATACGCCATCAGTATTTGGGATGGTTAGTGTTTTATTTACAGCGGTAAAGAAATTACGAATTACGAATTACAAATGACAAAAAGTTCTAGTGTTAGAATATGGTATTGATCATCCAGGTGAAATGCAATTTTTGATCTCTATAGCAAAACCACATATTAGTATACACACACAAATCGATTCAGTACATTCACAACAATTCGGTGATGCACATGCAATAGCAAAAGAAGAGTTCCTCCTCCAACAAAATACTCGTAATATCGTATTCCTCAATCAAGAAGATCCCTATATATCTCATGTAACCGGCACTATACCGTGCGATACTATCACATATAGCGCTACTGGTGAAACAGAATGAACAATTATCCAAATTGATACAAATATTAGTCTAGAGTGAGAACATGGGGTTATATGACACACTGCTCAAAAAGCTAAAGTTACATTTAATAATAGAAAATCATTATCACTGAGTATCAATATACTAGGCAGATATCATCTTTCATACGCAGCAGTAGGGGCATGTATAGGAGAAATCATATCATATGCGTTTTTCAAAAAGCCTGCATTTGAAGATGATGCACATATATCATTAGCACTTTCTTTACAACCATGAAGGTGGTCTTTGTTTGATGGTATATATGACAGTATCATAGTAGACTCTACATACAACGCTTCACCTCGTAGTGTAAAACAAATTATTGAAGAAGTTAGTCAATGGAGAGATCACAAACATGGAACTCGTAAATTATTATTTGTTCTATGAGATATGCGTGAACTATGAACTCAAGAAGAAAAAGAACATATCAAACTAGCAATGTTTCTCCAATGATACGATGCAACACTATTTATGGTATGAAAAGTTATGTGATCTATTGTAGAACCGTACTTCGAAAGAAATTGACCAGGTCGTTTACAACAAATCCTCCACTTCCCTCATTATCAAGAAGCTGCTACATATCTGCAAACATATCTTTCAGAACATCAACATGAAAAATTTATTATCTTGTGTAAATGAAGTCAAAACACGATTTTCTTGGAAGAAGTTGTAGCAAGTATTTTAGCAAATGTGAAGGATAAAGGAAAATTAACAAGACAAGGCACTTGGTGGGAAGGGAAGAAGTGAGAGTTTTTGAATAGTGTGAAAAAATAGATTATTTAGGTTGAATTTCTTTGAAGATTTCATCGTATACTCCCATTTCTTTAGCTTGTTCCATTGCTTGTACAAAGTTTTCGTAGAATACTTCATCATATGAATCTGGGAAATGAGGATCAGGAATCCCGTAATACTCACCTTTCAATTCATCACCTAGTTTAGTGATATTATGTTTTTCATGATCTACTTCCAAAAAAGCAATTTCTCACTGCAAAACCTCAAATGTATTTTTTGCAAAATTAGTTTTCATGATATCAAGATAGCTTTTTGTTCTATCTGGATTTTCGATATCCTGCTCAATAAGTGTTTTTTCTAGGGTTGGATAATGGATAGTAAGGATTTGTGATGTCATATTATTTAGTTGGTTGTAAATTCATTTTCTTAGCTACTTGTTTTGCTAATACGTACTCAAAATATTGTTGTTGTTCTTTTGTAAAGTTTTTTTGTGATACATAATTTTGAAATTGTCATGATGCAAATGATCATCTAGACAATCAAACATTAGTAGCAATTTCATTGTTGTATTTACTTTGTATTTGTTGAAAAGTTCATCTAAGATTTCTTGTTTCAGAAAGGTATTTACAACATGCTTCTTCAAAAGTCAGATTAGGATATTTTTGTTTAAGCTCTACCATTATTTGTTTTCCAAATATAGATAATTGTCATCAAGTAATAAATTCTCTAGCGTTTACTATAGAAGTGCCAGCATACTCAAGTGAATTTTTTCAAGTATTTACTTCTATAATTTTAATTCACTTTTGCTTTAACTGCGTAACAATAGTATTATATTCTGGAGATAGTTTCAAATGTTCTGGTAACGTCACAGCTTCGATTAAATCAGCTGAAACAGTATTTTTAGCTCACACTCAAGCATTATCTTTTCATATAGATAAATATGGAACATTAATATTCGGATTATCTCACTTAGAAATTCTTTGATGAGAAAAATCAACTACTGAAGAAAGATAAGTATCAATAGGTACTTCTTTCACTCCATTTGATGTAGCATTTTTATTACCAAAGAAATATCAAATATTTGGATCATTATTTACACCAGGTAGTTTTTGAACTTCAGGTTTCATAATCAACGCAATATCACCATATCCTGATCATATACCTGGCCAGAATTGCACTCCTCTATCTCATCACTGAATAAATCACTTTTGTAAGATAGCTTGTAATGACTCCATAGTAGTTCTATGAGTCCATCTATGTTCTTTTAGTAATCAAGCCACACTTTCTTTATTTCTAATCTTTTGTAATATAACCTTTTCGTTCTTATCTAATTTTTTAATTCGATTATTTTCAATTTCATTTTTTTTCAGTTCTGTTACTCTTGAGCGAAGTTCTTTTGGTATATAATCTATAGATAATTTTCATTGTACAACCTCTGTCACTCTAGCTTCTAGTTGAGAACCAGTAAGTACAATATCACTAAATGCAATCTTTTTTTCTCATATTTCGTGTAATTGTTTATTATAGTCAGTATATGTAACAATATTTTCAAGTTTAGAAGATATATTAACAAATTCAAGATTATTACTATTTGTAAGTTGATTTTTAACTTTCACATATTCAATTTTATTTTCTGGTTGTGAAGTTTCAGCTATATTTTTCTCTAGAGATTTATCAGGCACAATTTCTACATTTTTATTTGGCATCATCTTCTCTATAATTATATTTGGTAATTCTATAATGAATTGTCATGGTGTTTGCTCAACTATTCTTGGTGGTGGTAAATTACTTCCTTGTATCATATTTTGAATATCTATAATAACTTTTTCTGCACTCTCTTTTGATCAGAAAATAGCTGTTCTTGCATTTACATCTTTATCTTTGTTGTTTTGAGTAGATTTTGCAATATCAGTATTTTTACCTTGTTCATTGAGTTTAACGTATCATTCTGAATATATGTTATAGTTACTTGTGTTTCATTTCTTATAGAGTTTAACCATATTATTGAAACTATCTCCAGAAAGAGAATCTTTTTCTACTATTTTACTTCACTCTGGCAACTTATCAAAAAGAAATTTGTATGCTTTACCAGCAATAAGTTTATTATTTGGAATATCTGCATGCATAATATATTCTTTAGTATTTACATTTCTTGATTCCAGTGTCATTTCACCAAAATTTGTTTTAAGCGTCATTCTAATCCAATCATTGCGTCTATTTACTTCATATTTTCACAATCACGGAATTTCTGAAGTCTCAATAGATTTATCAATGTTTCTTTTAGGTTTTGGTCCACTTCTTGATAAATCGAATTTATTAGACGTAGTAGTAATTGTCTCTACAATATTTCATTTCTTATTAATATAGCTTTCTAATTTTGCTTGAGATTTAGGTCATCGGATTCCATCTGCTTCGCTAGGTTTAAATCCAATTTCCTTTTGCACACGTTTAACATCATTTGAACTTAATTGTACAATATCTCCAGCATCTCTCAGTGTTTTCATAGCATCTGATATGTACTTAGCATCTCATTGTGAACGTAATAAATCTTGTGCTTGAAGGACTTGTAACTCAAACTTATCTTGTTTTTCATATTGCTTATATAAATTATCTATTCTTTTCTGTGCTGGGGGGTTTTTATAGTTATTAAATTGATTATCAATTTTTGCTTTCGTTCATGGCGTTGTATTTTTTGATTCTGGGTTTAGTTTAGTTTCTGCTATTTCTTTTGCATTCATTAACTCAGAAAATTTTCCTTTTCTTCAAGCATTTGTATTTTTAGCTCATGGTTCTCGATTGATATCTTTCATAGATTCAATAGTAGAAAACTCTTTTGGTATTGCTCATTTCTCTACGAATTGTGCTTTTCACTCTTTCACTCATAGAAAAATATGTTTCTTTCATTCTATAGTTACAACACTAGAATTTTTAAGTCCAATATAATCCATCGCTTGTTTAAGATCAGATTTAATAGCAAAAAGATCAACTCATGTATTAACTACTTCAATCGGTTTTTTTCCTGGTGCATTTTCTTTTTTTCTTGTTCAGATTTTATTTGGTGCTTTTATTTTCATACGCTCTACCATATTCTTGTTCTTTTGTTCTGGCGTATTGATCTGTTTATCTTTTTGATTTGCTTTTTTCCTTTGTATTGCTTCTTTAACTTTTGCTTGATCAGCAAATAACTTTTGTCAATTTTGTTCATATTCTACTTGTGTCACCGTACCTGACGCATCTTTTTTGATACTCAAGATTTTAACAGCTCCACCATATAATCTCATTCAAAAAATAAATCATAATGTTTGAGCTAAATCTTTAGCAGACATATCAGGCATCTTCCCGTCAAATACTAATGATAATGGAATATCTACTGCTGTCATTGAGACTGCTTCAGTTCATACACCAACTACTGATTTAACAAATGCTTTTGATATATTTATCGTCTTACCTGCTATTGATGCAGGAGTTGTAAATGCTTTAGTAATTCATGATTCTGTATTTAATCCAATCATTTTATTAACTCATCCATGGATATATTTGAATGCACCCAAAAACAATGATGTTTTTGCATATCATTTCCAATCTTGTAATCATAGATTTCGTTCTTGGCCATGAAGTACATTTGACATTGCAGTAGATGAAAAGTGGAAAGCTGATCATTCAATAGCCATCTTTGTTAATCATATTGTTCATTTCCCAATTATATTTGCACCCTTTAAGGCATTTATTCACTGTGATGTTTTTGCACAAAATTTAGCCATAGAAGTCCATTTACTTGCCCACGTCCCAAACCTAGTAGCAAGTCATGGTGTTTTAGATAATACTTGTGCTGCTGCTCTACTAGATACTAATACAACATCAACTCACTCTGACGCTAATATAAGTTCACCACCAGCAACGACAGCTCTTCATGCCGCATTAAATGCTGCACCTATTCACATAGTTGCAATTGTAGCTACAACCATAATTGTAACTTCTTTAGCAACAGTCATAGCTGTATTGTATGTTTCATCAGACCAACCAGATCATACTCCATGAATATTAGCATACAGTGATAATACTTTTTCAGAACTATTTTTATTTTGTTTAGACTCTATAGCATCAATTAGTCATGAGTGTTTATCCATTATTCATACTGTCATATAATGCTCAAGTACTGCAGCAGATGAAAGTTGTAGTTTTGTGTTTATAAAGTTATCAGTAAATGTTTGCATAGTTATTGATCATGCAGGCAATCAAAGCATTTTTAAATTTTCTTGTAGTAATGGATTTGTATTGTCTATAGGCATTTCTCATTTTCATACACGGAAAAGTTTTCGGGCATCAATTTGAGATTGTATAATTGGTATCACAGCAGCATTGTTTTGTCTTGTATGAAAATCAACCGATGATTGAAAAGAACTAATAATCCCATCAATACTTTGTTCAGCTTCTTTCTTTGCTTGTGGAATTACTTCTTCTTTCATCTTTTTATATTTCTCCCACATATCTTTTTTACAATCAGCAGAAAGTCAGTTAATCCCAACTTCAACTAATGCTTTGTCTAATGCGACTTTATCAAAACTATACGATGTCTCAGTTGTTTTCATTCAATGTTCAATGTATACCGTTTGAGTAGATGAAGTAGTTTTATCAAGTGAGCTAATTAATGTGTTTAGTTTAGTATTTGGAATAGTTGTAAACAGTGCTTTCATCGCATCCATATCGCTATTATATTGATCGAAATTTTTTCAAGCTGTCATTCTAATATCTTTTGGTTTAATTATATCATTTGATTCAAGCATTTGTGTTAATCATTCTCATGTTTGATAATGATCAAATATTCATCAATCAAAATTCTTATCAATCGTTCTAATTGATGTTGTAATAATGTTGAGCATATTAACTATCCCCTTACTCCAGTCTACAGTTATTGTTTTTCAATTTTCATCTTTTATAACATCTCAAGTCTTTTTTCCAAAAAGTGAAGTAATGGTATTAAGCAAATATTGTTGTACTGTGTGATTCGTTTTATCTTTGAATATAGAATTGTGTTTTACTCTATATTCTTCAGATGTTATAAATACTTTACTCAGAAGTACTGTAATTTCTTTTGTATGGTCAGCTCAATCATAGCGTGTAAGTTTTTGTAATCATTGAATTGCTTTGTCAATTTGCGATCAAAACTCTTCTGCAGCATTTGGGGCACAGGTATGAATATATGATTTCCAAAGATTAGCTGTAGATAGAGCTAGATTAATTTTATTTTTCCATGATTCACTTTCTACTTTCACTTCTTTTAGTTCTTTCCAGAAATCATCACTTTTAGACACACCTAAATCTTCTCTAGAGTTTTTACTATTTCGATATTGAGAAATTTCTTTTTGAAATGTTTTATCAAAGCACTGTAGAATTTGAACCTTCCCTTCATCATCAGCAGCTGCTAACATTGTTTTAACTTTTAATATCATTTGCACAACTGCTGCATATCTTTTATCTTTTGATTCTCCATTTTTTTCATCTTTTTGATCAGTAGTAGTTTTTTTACATACTTTAATCATCTCTTGTGTTTTTTGTACTGCATCAAGTGCTGGGTCAGCCATAATAGCATCTATTGCTATCTGTGAATCTTTTGCCCATCAGTATCATTCTTTCAATGTTGATTTTGATTTACTAAATTGACTATCTATTGTTACTGCAGATGTTCATGTTACTCCATCATGCAACGTCATACCACAGTCTGCTATAAGTTGCTGAATAGTTTTTGGTCATACTATACAATCTGCTTTAGACCATCAAGAAGTATTTTCATACTTCTTTTGATATCTATGAAGCGATTTTACAGTAGTAGTTGAAAATAAGTTAATCAAGTCTGGGCGAATAAGACCAGACTTTTCGTCAGTCGTTGTACTAGCAGATGATAAAAACAAAAGAACATTCAAGACTAGAGATTGTTTTTGAAAATCATCAGAATCGCTTAATATCTTTTTAAATGCAGTTTTTAATTGGGGTGTCACAAAACTATTAAATTTACTAAGCAACACATCAGGATGAAAAATTAAGTAATCCAGAATTTTCTTAACTGTAGGATTTTTGCTTAAACTAAGTTTATTTACTTCTTGCACATCAAGAAGTAATCAATTTGATATATCCTTATACCAAAGAGCATCTTTTGCTTGCATATAAGAAATCTCCTCTCTACTAAGCTTTTTATCACCTAATGTAGATTTATTTAGTTCTTCAAAACTTTGTGGTACAGCATTAGCCATCAGGTTACATAGTTATATTTAAATAGTATCAAGCATATCATCTGCTTCATCAGATGATTCAGATGCTTCTTTTTCTAATTGTTCATGAATTACATGAAGTTGTTTTTGTATTTTATCGGTATTGGTATTTTTGCCCTCTTGGATAGCATCTCACATAGAGGTAAATATGGAATCTAATGTCTGTGTCGAAAATTTATATCATGATTCGAGCAAATCTATTACATCAATTGCCTCTGGTTTAACGTTTCATAATTGTGAAAACATTCTAAGCAAATATGCTTGTTTGTCTTGATTTGAGAGTAAGTCGAACTCTTTGATTGAAATCATTTCAAGTGACTAATATATAAATCACCTATAAGTATATTGAGAATTGACAAATCAAGCTATATAGAGTCGTATTTACAACAATACTATTAGAACAGGATACCCATTATATACTATATAATATATAAACATTGACATGTGTATCATATTAATTATCATATTTTATAGAATAATTGAGAAATGCTTGCAACACAAGGTTGTTTAGATAAGTATTAAACATTCGTAATTTGCTATTTATATTTTGTTATCCCCAATGAGAAAAGTATTATTTTGGATACTCATTATCATATTTCTTTTCCTCGTAGTTGTTCTATGAGTAGCTTTCTATAACGATAAAACTCCTCTCAATGTATTGAAAGGTTGGTTTGGGGTTGAACAATCAGTGTATGTAAAAGAAAATCTTTCAAATAGTTCAGAGGAAGCTAAAAAAGTTGATGTAACTGAGAAAATTAAAGAAATAGTAGAGAAAGAAGTATGAACAACTTGAAGTACTAACTCATCTAGCCAACTTAGTGAAGAAGATATCAAAGCTACACAAGCATTAGTAAATGAATTAATCGTAAAATAGTAGTCGAAGTTATTCACGAGATTCTTCGCGTTGCTCAGAATGACAATAACAACTAATCCCAAATCCCTTGTCCCTAATCCCTATAATATATGTCCCTTACACTCAAAGATTATATACAACAAGTTGAAGCATGAACCCTACAACCAGAAGCTGTAGTTGCTTCATATGTAACAAAAGCAAAAGAACAAAATGGGAAGTATAATATCTACCTTAGTTTTGCAGATGAATATATTAAAAATAATATCAAGACACTACAATGATGAGATTTAAAATGAGCTCCTATTGCAGTAAAAGATTTAATTTTAACAAAGTGAGTTACAACCACTTTTGGTTCTAAGATTGCAGAGAAATTCATTCCTCCATATAGCGCAACATGTTTCGAAAAACTTGAGCAAGCTGGTTGATGTATGATAGGAAAAACAAATCTCGATGAATTTGCGATGGGGTGATCAAATGAAAACTCTGCATACTGACCAGTTATAAATCCATATGGTATTAATCGTGTTTCTGGAGGTTCTAGTGGATGAAGTGCTGCTGCAGTAGCTGCAGATTTATGTATTGCTGCACTTGGAACTGACACATGATGATCAGTTAGACAACCAGCATTTATGTGTTGAATTGTATGACTTAAACCGACATATGGTAGAGTGTCTAGATATGGAGTTCAAGCTATGGCGTCTTCTTTCGATCAAGTATGAGTAATGACAAAAACTGTCTACGATGCAGCTTTAATGTTGCAAGCAATATCATGACAAGACAAACACGACGCGACAAGTATTGAAAAAGATGACACTAAAGATTGGTTTCAAGCATTACAAAATACTAGTCTCAAATGAAAAAAGATATGATACTGCAAACAGTTTTTTGGAGAATGAATTGATCCATTGATTGAAAAAAATACGAAATATATATTGGAACAAGCAAAAAATCAATGAGCAGAAATAATTGAATTAGATTTTCCTTTACTAAAATATATGGTAGCAGTGTATTATATACTTGTATTTGCTGAAGTGAGTACAAATATGTCAAGATTTGATGGAATTAGATACTGACTACAAGATGACACTAGTACATTTGCGTCTATCAAAGACTATTACTCTACCATTAGAGACAAGTGATTTGGAACAGAAGTAAAAAGAAGAATACTGATGTGATCATATGTACTTAGTGCATGATTCTATGACGCTTATTATCGTAAAGCACAAATGGTTAGAGCAAAAATGCAACAAAATATGAATTCACTATTTGATAAAGTTGATGTAATACTTTGACCAACATCACCAGAATTAGCTCGAAAAATTTGAGAAAGAACAAATGACCCCTTGAAAAACTATCTTGCAGATATATATACTGTGCCAGCTAATATCGGATGATACCCTGCTATGAATGTTCCTACATGATTTGTAGAAAAAGATTGAGAGCAATTTGCAGTAGGTATTCAACTAATGGCTCCACATTGGAGAGAAGATGTATTGTTTGGAATTGGATGAGAAATTGAAAAAATGATACTTAATTAACACACGTCATCCTGAGCATCGCGAAGGATCTCGTGAATAAATAGTTGTTTGACGAGATTCTTCCACTTCGATTCTCTCAGTGTCAGAATGACGAGAATAAAAAATCTTTAACTACTCATAACTATCATCATGGAAATTCGTGTCTATAATTGAGAACATTTCGAAAGAACAAAGTGATGGTTTATAGCATTTGCAGTTTCACTTGCTGTCATTATTTGAGCATCAATATTTTTTGCAAATTTATTTTGATCAATCATACTCTTTCTTTTTACATGAGCATATATCCTTTTCTCATTAACAAAAAATAAACATATTAATTTAGGGATCCGTGACTCAGGTTTAGCTGTTGATGCTAGACTCTGGCCATGGCAATCACTAGATAGTTTTGTTGTTGAAGTAGATACAAAATCTCAAGAGTGGAAAAATATTATTATTGTTATGAAAAATAATGATCATATGGTATTCTCATTTGATGATGAACATGAAGCAAAAAAGTCATTTATAACAGAGTTGCAAACCTATATTTCTCTCGTAGAAAGTTACCCTCAAAATGCTATGGATAAACTTGCTAGAAAGATGCAATTATAGGCAGATTTTTTATATGTATTTTCTCTTGCAATAGATTTTCGATTATTTATATCAATCGCGTATTAATTCGTTCTTTATTTATCTTAGGTGCTAGCAATAGTATCTTTCATTTATTCATTACTTATTAGTACACAAACAAGAAAATCTACTCTTCAAATAAAGGCATGTTGTTTATGACATGACCTTTTTCTTTATACAAAAAACTCTCCAAAAGAGAGTATTCTGATTATTAGATATAATCTATAGTATTAACGCAATAATACATATCACATATAGTATTGAATTGTATATATATCTCACGAATCTTGTAATGTTTTAAATCCAGAAACATTTGTTAATATAAGTTTCAACGAGTCAGTAGTAATAGCGATACCTCACGAAGTATATTGTATATTATCTTTAGTAGTTTCAGGGATTGTACCTTTACTATTTACTGCAGTAATTATATTGTATATATCATTAGTATATTCTCAAAGATTCACACTAAACTTTTCTTTTTCACGGTAGATAGTAACAATATTGATTTCACTGCTCTTCTGGTGATTCAACATATAAAGCGATGAATATCAAAGAGTTGATATAGGCTCATTGGTTTTAGATTGGTTAATGCTTTCATCCCAAGAGAAATAAAGTTCTTTTGGGGTAGCTATTGGGTCATATCTATTTTCATAATCTAGTCATGCATAATTGAATACATAGTCAGCTTTTACATATGATGATAAGTTAGCTAGTTTTGATTTTTCACTTTCAGGCAACAATGAATCTATAGTATCTATATCTCATGCATTACAGATATAATATATTGTATTGTATACCTTACCTGCATCTCATGAAGTTATAGTGGCTAATGATCATGATGCTAGTGGCAAAGTAATATTGTATTGTGCAAGACTTTGAATCAAAAGATTTTTTTGAGAATTATTTGCTACCGATACAGCATTTATTTTACCACCGTAGATACTAATTCATCATAGAACTAGTAAAGTTGTAATCATAATCATATATCTACGCTTTGCAAAAAAGATACTACCAATACTAGCAATAATAATCCATACAATAATTGCACAAACAAAATATCTAGCTACAGTAAATCCATATTGATCAATTCTCATTCTAGCTGCTTGAATCATCAAAAAACTCGTTAGCAAGAAACTAATAAACAATCCACGATGCGCTTTGCTAATAAAGTTATTTGGTAGTGATGGATATGTAGCTAATCGTGTTAGTATTCAAAATCCCACATATCAAGTAACCATATAGACAATCATTCACTTTGGCCATACTCATGAAATAAGGATTTTTATACCATAACTAATTAAAATACATCCATAGATAATAGTTAGTGGAAGAAAAATATAATGTCCAAAGATACGCATTGTGCGACCATATTCTGGAGTACTATGTTTTGGATCTTGATTCACAATATGAATAAGTGCTATAGCTCAAGTAATAAATATCATAGAGACAATTCAAACATATCCATATGCTTTTGAGTTAATAGTAAGTCAAAATAAGTAATCCAGTGATGCTAAACTAGCACTTATTCCTCACCAGATAATCCCACCAGCAAGTCATCACATTACAATCGATAACAAAAATTCTTTCCACCATACCCATGTCATTATTTCGATATCTTTTTTCTTCCATGCAATAATAAATAATAACGATAGTCGTGAAAGCACTATTCATCATGTAGTTGAAATCTGTATAGCACGACTTGTATCTTCAAAATCAAGTGGGAGTGCTATATAATATAATATCCCTATACCTACTCACAATGCTGAAATGATTACATCCTTGTAAGTAGTTTCTTTATTCGAGATGTATGTTTGTAATGGAGAAAGTATCGTCAAAGGTAATGCTACTAAACAAGAAATCATTATTTTTAGCAAATACTGTGTATTATCATAATCACTATAAACCATAGCAATTCATACAACTGACATTACTGTCAATATAACAAATGAAAGAGGAAATATGGTGATAGCACGGATCCATTGTGCAAAAAATAAACGAATACGGTTCATAGAATGTATTTATAGAGTAAAAGTATATCTAACTATACCCTTTAAAAGTATGTTTAGCAAGTGGATGAAACATATAAAAAACCATATCATGAATACTAAGTATTGACAAATAATATAAATTATGTAAATAATGTTGTCACAAAACAAAAAGTAATTCGTATACTAGGGGAACCATAAAATTAATTATTATGAAAAAGGTCTTTATCATTTTTAGTAAATTACAGAAACCATACGCAAAAGCGTTTTGGTTATCTATCATTATTTCCATTATCTCGCCTATTATTGGTGATATTATTGCACCAATATATTTTGCAGATTTTACGAACAAAATGTCATTACAAACACCGTATAGTATTATATTGGCGATTGTATTAACATATCTAGCGTACCTTATAGTCAGAACTATTGTTTGGGCTATAGGAAACTGGTTACTTGTAGTAGTAGAACAGAAAACGATGCACAGAATAGCAGATCACACTGCTCACCATTTATTGGATCTTTCAATTGATTATTTCAAGAATCATTCAATTGGTGCTCTTGTGGGAAAACACAATAAATTCACTCGTTGCTACGAAAGAATTTATGATGAACTTTTCTTTAATTTGATACCAAGTGTTACACTTTTTGTATCAATTATAACAGTACTGTTTATTAAAATGCCTCTATTTGGCTTAGGAATGTTGATTATTGGTTTATTATTTGGATATATGACATATAGATTTTCTAGATGGCAACATCCATTTAACGAGAAAGTATCAAATACAGACTCAAAAGTGACAGCACTAATATCTGATCAATTGAGCAATATTAGTACTATTCACGCATTTGGGAAAATCGAAGAAGAAAAAAATCGATTCACTCAAATCAATAAAACAAGGTCTGATTATAGAAGAACTGCATGGGGAAAAGGATACATCCAATGGCGCGTAAACGACTTATTCTATTTAATTATGGTTGTAAGTAGTATACTAACAACAGCATATTTATGGGATCAAAAGTTATTTACTCTTGGTGATGTAATTCTGGTTGTTGGTTATACAACAGTTATTGCCAGCAAGTTATCAAACATTGGTAATGTAATAAAAAATATTACTCAATTGATAACTGATGGTGAAGAAATGATTGAAATACTAAAAACTCAACCTACTGTACAAGACAATGGTAACATCGTATGTATAGAAAATGGTGATATAGTATTCAATAATATGACCTTTGGATATGATGTTTATGAGCCAGTATTTAACAATTTTAATCTTCATATTAAGAAGGGAGAAAAAGTTGGTATTGTTGGAGAATCAGGAAGTGGGAAATCCACATTAGTAAAACTTATTCTTCGTGAAATGGATATAAATAGCGGAAGTGTAACATTGAACAATTATGATATTAGGGAGTATTCTATTCGTAGTTTACGATCTACTATTGCGACTGTTCAACAAGAAGCTTTGTTATTTCATAGATCAATCAAAGAAAACATTGCTTATGCAAGACCTGATGCTACTAATGAAGAAATTACTGAAGCTGCAAAAAAAGCGCAAGCTCATGATTTTATTATCAAACTCTCCAAAGAGTATGATACAAAAGTCGGAGAAAGAGGGGTAAAGCTTTCTGGTGGACAACGCCAAAGAGTTGCTATAGCTCGTGCATTTCTTGCAAAGCGACCTATTATTATTATGGATGAGGCAACAAGTTCTCTTGATAGTTTGTCTGAAACAAAAATTCAGTTTGCGATGAAAGAACTCCTCCAAAGCAATGATACCTTGATTTGCATAGCACATAGGTTATCTACCGTAGCTAATATGGATAGAATTATTGTATTGGAAAATGGTAAGATTATCGAACAAGGCAAACATCATGAATTGATTTCATCCAATGGTTTATACGCAGAAATGTGGAACAAACAATTGGTATTTGAAGAAGAAGAAGTTGACACAAGTAGTAATGATGAACAAGAAACCACAGATTGCGAAGTTGATTACACAAAACAATAATATAGTCCTCCTGTTTTTTACAGGGGGATTTTTTTATATTAAAATTTTCTTCAATTATCAGATCAAGACACATCAATCTCAGTAGATTGTGCAGAAACCAATTCTCCTTTAGTATATTTCCCTTTTGTCATAGCTCCCCAAATCCATCATATAGCAAATCATCCGATATGAGCAAAGTATGCAACTCATCATCATTCACTAGCAGATGCCAATGAACCAAATCATGTTAACACTTGTAATCAAATCCAATATAGCAAGAATTGAGATGCTCACACAAAGAATGTCTTCATAGATCACAGATGAAGCATCTTGATACGAGAACCAGGAAACATCACAAGGTATGCCCCTAATACTCATGATATTGCTCATGATGCTCACAATGATGGGATGATACTAGATGTGTCTGTTAGGATATGTGCAAAACTTCAAACTACTCAACTCAAAAGATAGAATATCAGAAATTGAATATTACCCATACGAGATTCTATATTATCTCAAAACACATAGAGAAACAACATATTTCAGATGATATGCATTCGTCATCCATGCAAAAACATACTTGTAATTAGAGAGTACCATTGCTCCCCATGCATAATCTTAGCTGGTAATGTAGCATATGTCATAAAAAACTGCTCTAATCCTGTTTCTGACAGTCATAGCTGATACATAAACACAATGATGTTTATAGCAATTATGACCCAGGTGAAAACTGGCATATATCATCATTTTACTTGGTCATCTCAAATTGGAAACATGAATATGAGTACAATTAAGAATTAAAAATTAAGAGTGTAGAATTTTACTATTAGTATATATTTGTACTATACTATATAGTATACGATTTCATTCTTATTTTGTAACATTTTTTATTATACAAAAAATCTCCTCTACAAGGCGTTGAGAAGACTTTCTGATGTTTGAAGTATAGAAAAAACACAAATAATTGCAAGAGATTACAATAGTTATAAATGTATTACAAAGGTTTTTTATCACCACGAATAACTCTCAATAAAATACTAATAATAGCAATCACCAAAAGGATATGAATAATATTTCAACCAATTCTAAATCAGAATCACAATGCTCGTAATATAATCATAATCACAGCGATAGTATATAACATAATAAGTAAGGTAATGGGATAAAGATATTCCCTATAAAAATAGCCTATGCTTAAAATATGCAATAGCAAGGGGGAAGAGTATATACTCAATAGACTATTCTAACAATAAAAAAACCCCAATCCGAAGATTGAGACTTTTTTTGGGTCGGGAGGGTCTCGAACCTTCGACCAGGTCGGTTTAACCGACTTACTCTCCCACAACCATTCATAGATTCAACATAGTAATTTGATAATGTCACAGTTGTTTAATTTTCTTTTCTAATCTTCTTGCTATCAATAATGTATCACATGGGATATATCATGTTAACTTTCGAGTTCATATCCTTTTAGTTGAATATTCTCATCTAGTATGTTCTATTAGTCTTCTTTCTAGGTTATTAGTACTTCATACGTAATTTCTTGTTCATGTAAGTAGGTAGACACAATATCACTGATACATGGATGATTATAATTTATAAATAGTGAATTATAAAAATATTATCATATATCACAAAGAATAAACAATGAAAAAATCCCAATCCGAAGACTGAGACTTTTTTTGGGTCGGGAGGGTCTCGAACCCTCGACCAGTGGCTTAAAAGGCCATTGCTCTACCCCTGAGCTACCGACCCATAGGAATTATTAACTTTATTCTCAGTATATTCTATCGACCAGGTTGGTAAACACCAACTGCTCTACCCTTTACTCGGTACCAACCGAGCTGAGCTACCGACCCAAGAACAGGAATTCAGAACTAGGTACTAAGTATTAGCAATATGATAATTGTTACTAATACTTAATACCTAATCCATGATTCCTTCTATATCATTGTTTTGTATTTCTTGTAGAAACTAGCAGCCATTTTAACTCTAATTTTTACACCATCACCAAGATCTACCATCTTATTGATAAGATTTGGTTTGAATGTTCTTTTAGTTTGTCTCATTGAATGAGATCTATTGTGTCCAGCGACAGTTCTTTTTCCTGTAAAGTCACATACTCTTGCCATATGATAATTGGTTATGTGTTATTTAAAAGGGTTTATTATTCAACTTTTTTAGCAGCTTTTTCAGCTTCTATAGCAGCAGCAGTCGCAGCTCATGCAGCATCAGCTGGTGCAGCAACAACTTCTTCTACTTCTTCTTTTTGTAATTGTGATACTACTACTACTGGTAATTCTTCGTCATCTAGAATAGTTACTTTATCGCTAATTACTAAGTCTGAAACGAAAATTCCATCTTGTAATGTATTTAAGTTTGAAATATCAACTTTGATATCATGAGGAAGATCTCTTGGAAGAGCTTCTACCATAATATGATCTTTAACAAGTTGAACTTTACCAATACCATCTTTTTCAACTGGAGCAATTCCAGTCATTATAATCGCAACAGAAGCTTTTACTTTTTCATCTGCTTTCACTGCCAAGAAATCAACATGGATTACCACATCTGATACTGGGTCAGTTTCTACATGATGAATAAGTACAAGTTCATTTTGGTCACCAGTAAGATCAACAGGAGTAGATACACCAGTTGTTTTATATGTTTTGATAAATGCTACTTTATCAAACTGTACTGCTAATGGAGATTTTAAATGTCTACCATATACGATACCTGGTACTAATCATTCTTTGCGGATACGATTTACTTTTTTCCCAAAGACAGTACGACTTGTTACTATAAGTTCCATGATTTTTAACTAAGGCACAAATAAAAATAAACTACGCAAGAAGGTTTTTATCTTTCTTATCTACAGTCATTATACTCTTGAATTTCGCATCTTTACCTACCTTTTCTCTGATATAGTATAATTTACTTCTTCTGATTTTATATTCATCCAATACAATAACTTTTGAAAATCATTGAAAAGAAAATGGATATACTTTTTCAATATTATGACCAGAAGTGCTTCATCTAATAGTGAATGTTCCATCTGGGTGAGATGGTTTTCGAGTCTTGATCACAAGTCATTTGAATCTCCAAATACGATCACCAAGTTTTTCATGTAATTCAAGGTATTGACCGACTTTTACTTCAAGTTTCTTGTATCCTTTTTGTTCATAGAGTTCCTGTAATCTTTCGTTATTCATTGTTATCCAAAGAAAAGTAAGGTAAAAAATTATGCAATCACTGTTGATTGTTTCTTGTTTCTAGAGTTCATCACTTTCGCTTTCCACTTCTTTTGTTGTTCAAGGTTTTTTCTCGTATCCATCATTACTACTTTTTCAACTCTCACAAGAGCCTTGTGTAGTTTTCTTTTAGCTTGGGTTGTAAGTCTTGCCATAGTTGTGAAACAAATTATTTAGTTAAATGTGAAAGTCATTTTTTCTCAATTACTGCATCAATCATCATTTGTGTAATACCAAATTTTTTCAATTTAGCATTTGCTTTTAACCAAGCCATTTTCAATCGGTTAGTTTGTCATTCTGCTAATTCTTTTTTCTTTAAAAGAATAACATGTTCTATCACATTTTGTAATTTATCACCAGATTTAGCTCTCGCTCTATTTTGGTTATACAAGACATGATTATAATCAGATTTATTACATTTTCCCATGGTGTAAGATTGTGGAGATATAAATTATGATATTTATTCACGAGATCCTTCCACTTCGATAAACTCAGTGTCAGGATGACGAGAGGCTATTTAACATATTTAGCAAGGTAAGAGAATGCTTTGTTAGCTTCTGCCATTTTATGAACTTCTTCTTTTCTTTTTACAGCTGGTCCTTGTCCAGAATATGCTGCCAAAAGTTCTTCTGCTAACTTTTTATACATTTGCTTTCCTTTTTTCCCTCTAGCAGATTCAAGAATCCATTTAGTAGAAAAGAAAAGTTTCTTTTGTGGTTTAACTTCCATTGGTACTTGGTATACTGCACCTCAAATTCTTTTTGACTTAACCATGATATCTGGAGCAGCATTTTCTAATGCTGTTTCCAATACAGCTTGTGGGTTTGGATGTCCATTTAGTTGTATCTCTTTCATAGTATCAGCAAATATTTTTTGAGCAACAGTTTTTTTACCATGCATCATTAAGTAATTTACAAACTTCTTAATCTTTGGATCATCAAACGAAATATTAACTTCTACTTGCTTTAATGATTTCCCAGTAGTTTCAACCATCTCAGTTTTTGCTACTTTCTCCACTTTTGCTTTCACTGGTTTCTTTTCTGCTTTTTCAGCCATAGGAATAAGGTATGAATAATAAATAAGGTTGTAGTTTACACTAGCTCTTCTGTCACTCCTTTGGTAAAGGAGATATGTATAACTTATAAGAAGTTATACGACATACTCTTATTGAGTATATTATGTCTAGGAACTATTATTTCTTTTTAGGTCTCTTTGCTCCATAGATAGATCTAGATTGTTTTCTAGCTTCTACTGGGTTAGCATCGTAAACACCTCTAATAATATGATATTTAACTCAAGGAAGATCTTTTACTCTACCTCCTCTAATCATTACTACCGAGTGTTCTTGAAGTGTATGTTTTTCACCTGGAATATATGCAATTACTTCTACTCCATTAGAAAGTCTTACTTTGGCAATTTTACGTTGCGCAGAGTTCGGTTTCTTTGGTTTAGCAACTGTTACTTTTAGACATACACCACGTTTAAATGGAGCTGAAATAGCAACTTTTTTATTACTTTGAAGTTTATTCACACCAAATTGAAGTGCAGGAGCCTTAGATTTATATTTCTTTGGCACTCTTCTTGTCTTGATCAGTTGGTTGATAGTAGGCATATTTGCGTATATAACGTGTGATTAAAAAGTGCTCTTTTCAAAAGCGATGTCGTCATATGATACAGATACCACCTGCCATTTCAAGGGAAAATATGAGAAAAGTGGCATACGAAAAGCCCTAGTTCATCACTAGGGTTTCGACGATTATTCCATTGTGCAAAGTTAGAAAGTTACTAATGACTAATAACTAGTGACTAGATTTGTGTATTATCTGAACTTACTTCTTTTATAGTTTTTTTAGGTTTTTTAGGAGTTGTTCTTTTACCTTCCAAAATCTCCAATTGAATTTGTTGAATTTCAATAAGATGATCCCACTTATTTACAATCAAGTGATCAAGTTTATCGTGAAGAGAACGGATTTCTACTTCAGCTTTCAAATTAACCTTATAATCATTTTCTGCACGCAATCTATCACGCACTTCTTGGCGTTTTTGACTCATCATAATTACTGGTCATTGGAGTGCTGCCAGTGATGAAAGAGCAAGATTGAGTAGTATGAAAGGATATGGATCAAATGCTTTACTAGCCAAAATAATATTTAATATCATCCATCAAACAAGTATTCCCAAAAAAGTAAGGATAAATGCCCATGAACCACCGAAATCAGCCATTTTATCAGCAACGCGTTGTGGGAATGTAAGGTTTTCATCATATGAATCATTTACATTTTCAGCAAGAGTTTCTCTTTCTCTAATTGCTTCAAAAATACTAGATAATTCTTCTTTCTCTCTTAAGAGTATTTCTTCAATATGAGCATGATTTACTTTTTTTTGTTTTGTATCCATGTGAAAAATATATAGTATGTAGATACTATTATTATAGTTATAATGATGATGATGACAAAATAACGGAATGATAACACACTAAAATCCCTTATTACTACTAGACTTTTGATATATTATATATGTAACTAGCAACTAGCCCCAGTCCCTTATCCTTAGTCCCTAATATATGCATAAACAAACAAAAAATCTCCAAAAATTCTACGACAATCAAGCTGAAAAGTTTTCTGGAACTCGCAAGCGCCATTGGCCAGAATTCGACCATATAGTTTCACATATCAAAAAATTCTTTCCTACTAAGAAAGATTTGCGTATTCTAGAGTTAGGATGCGGTGATGGAAGGTTGTTGTGAGTATTAGAATCTGCACTTGGGAAAACTATAACATATACTGGTGTAGATATATCATACAATTTACTAGAAATAGCGAACAAAAACAATTCCCATGCAAGATGGGTACACAAAGATATGGTGACATATTTCAATGAGATTGGAAAAGAAGAATTCGATGTAGTAATTGCTGTGGCAAGTTTTCATCACCTCCCCACAGTACAAGAAAGATGATATGTCTTAGACGGGATATATGAAGCGTTGTCATACGATGGGATATATATTATGACCAATCGATGTTATTCAGATTGGTTTAAGGATAAATACCGCCTTGAAATCCGCTCCGCATCGTGGAAAAGCATGGCAACTTTGGGATATTACAACAAAAATGACATAATGATCCCATGGAAAGATAGTCAATGAGTTTTGATTAGTAATAGACTGTATCATATATTCTCAATTTCTGAGTTGAATAGATTAACGCAAGCAAGTGGATTTAGTAATGTAGAACACTTCTACGTAGACAATGAAGGAAAGGAAACACAGAATGTAAAAGAAGGAAGAAATGTGGTAAGTGTAATGAGGAAAAGGATTTACAGGGACTAGGGACTGGGGATTAGGGATTAAAAAAAGCTTCTGAACGAAGCATTTCTTATTGCATTTTTGCAAAGAAGAATGCTGAAGTGAAGATGCTTGAAGGATTATAGCACAATAGCTCTTTTCAAATTTCCTATAATCTAAAAAAAGCTGCCGGCAAAAAACCGGACAGCTATAGGGACTCATGCTTATTTTTTATTTCCAATTAAGGGTGGGTGCTTCGTTTCTATAGTATCTATTTCAAGTAGAGACATATCTTTTATAGATTTCTTTTTACCCTTTCCTGATTTTTTTGCACGGGGCTGTCTCATCTCTTCAAAGAACTTATTTTTCCACATCATAGATTCAACTGGAACGGCTGCCTGATGAGAGTATTTTGCGTCTTTCTTTTTGTCATAAGGATTGTTTACTTTACCAGTAATAGGTAAATAAAACAACTGGCCAATAGCCATACCCGCATATACTCTCACATCCTGTGCTACTTCAATTTCCAATGTCCAGTTACCACAGAATGCAACATCACCCTTTCCAGCTGTCAGGTGAATCTTGATCCCCAAACGGCCGATACTACTTTTGCCATCCAAGAATGGCACTGCACAATGGGTTTCTGTGTATTCTTTTGTAACACCCAAGTAAAATGTTCCTTTTTTCAACATATATCCTTTCTTGGGGATTTTGAAGCTTTTGATTTTGTTGTGTTTAGCAGCGTCAAGTTTCTTATTCTTATATACCGCTAATGTATCACCCAAACATACATCATAGCTATTTGGGCCCAATGCTTTAGGATTAAAAGGTACTATTTTAATAGTTCCTTTCTTCATCCTCTGAAGAATTTGTTTGTCTGTAAGTATCATAAAATAGCTATTTTAAATTTTTTTTATTAATTATGTTTTACTATTGACATTATATATTTTTAGATATATTCTGCAAGTATAAAAAAAGAAGACAATTAAGTCTTCTTTTAGATCCCGGGTCAAGCCCGGGATGACATTGAAATATATGCTCTTATATCATATTTCTTTTCTCTTATTTCTAGAGCGTAGCTCTAAATTCTATCATATTTGTGCATCAATAATTCAGCATTAATTTTCCCAACGATTTCAGTAACCACTCATACAATAATAATTACTCCAGAACCAGTTACGATAACTGGGAGAGCTCATAATGATTGTGTGATGTTTTGTACGATTGGTATATAGTTCAATACGTATGAATAAATTCATACTCATGCTAAACCAATACCACCCCAAAAACATAAGTGTCCAATAAGTTTTGAAAGGTATGATGCTGTTTGTGCTCCTGGTCTAATTCCTGGAACAAAACCACCTCTTTTTTGTATATTATCTGACATCTTGTCTGGATTGAATGCAATCATAGCATAGAAGAATGTGAATACTACGATAAGTATAAAGTATATTGATATCGCTAATATTGTTGGTTGTTGATCATAGATATTAAGATTTCCTTCTACCCATTTTGCAATGTTTATTACAGTAGGATTTGATCCTCCAAATTTAGTTACCATTTGAGCAAGTAAATATGGGAATGTAACAAATGCCATAGCAAAGATAATAGGCACCATGCCTACTGGGTTCAAAGGAATTGGTAATTTTGAGCTTTCTTGTACTTTACCTTGTTTTGCATAAATCACTGGTACTTCTTTCACAGTTTTAAGAATTAATACTGATAAGAGAATTAGACCAACAACTATCACAAGCATAAAGACTGTAATTCAAATCCAATCACCTCATGCAGCTGATACATCAGTATATACTTTTGATACGATACCAGAGACAATAGATGCGAATATGATTAATGATATACCGTTTGAAATACCCTTTTCAGTAATTAGTTCACCAATATACATTAACATAATTCATCCAACTGCTAATACAAATGCTGATAATAATACTAATCCAAAGTCAGCAACATTAATAAGTTGTCCACCTAGCAAATAGTTAACGAAGTATACAGTTCCAATACCTTGAAGAAATGCCATTGGGAAGCTGATCCATCTTGTATATTGAGCTATTTTTTGAGTTCCTGTTTCACCTTGTTCTTGTAATTCTTCTAATGCTGGTATAACAGCAGTTAATAATTGCATAATAATCGAAGCATTAATATATGCTCATAATCAAACAGATATAATAGAAAATTGTTCTAGAGATCATCATAATAACATTGCAAAGTATTGTAACCCACCTGCAGTAGATGCAGTTTGATTCATAAGGTTATCAATATTGACAAATGGTACTGGGAGAAATACAAGTAAACGATATAATGCCAACAATCAAAGTGTAATTAGAATTTTTTTTCTAATAATCTTTGAACGAAATACATCACCTAGTGTTCTGAACATTGAAATCATGGTAGCAATAAGCTGTGAGTAGTAAATATATGTATATACTAGTCACTAGTTATTTAGTCACTAGTAATCATTATTATGCAATTGATCCTCATACGGCTGCAATTTTTTCTTTTGCAGATACTGTAAATGCAGTAATACCAGAGAATGTAAGTTTTTTTGATAATTCTCCATTACCAAGAATTTTAACTGAGTCATTTTTTCCCGCATATCCTCGAATTACTAATTGTTCAGTAGTAATAGTTGAACCATTTTCTACACGAACATCTTTATCAAGTGATCCAACATTTACTGCTTGGAATTTATTTACCAATTTGAAATGTCTTTTGAAACCTCTTAATTTAGGCAATCTTTGTACCAATGGAGTTTGTCCACCTTCAAAATTAGGATGTACTGAAGCACCTGCTCTAGCACCTTCACCTTTATTACCTCTACCAGAAGTATTACCTCTACCAGAAGAGTCACCTCTTCCTCTTTGAATACGAGGTTTTTTGTATCATGGTGTTTTAACGAGTTGATATCCGAACATTGTTTTAGATAGAAAGGGTAAACTTGATGAGACCGGTCTCATAAATAATTATGAGATAGTCATCATATTAGTATTTTATTTCCGGTTACAAAGAGACCGGTCTCTTAACTATTTCTTAGGTGCTGGTCTTCTTCCTCATCCTGCTCATGGTTTACCACCACCAGCTCAAGCTTGATCATTATTTCTTCTTGGTTTTCTATCATTTTTAGCAGCTCTTTCAGCTTCAGCTTGCGCTTGATCTTTCTTTCTGATATCCATTACTTCTTGAAGATTGATAGTTCCCAATTTAGATCTATCTACTTTAAATGTACTGAGTGCCATAATAGTAGCAAGAGCATTATTTAATTTATTATTTGTACCCATAATTTTCGAAAGAATATTTGTATATCCAGCAAGTTCCAAAACAGAACGCAATGCAGAACCAGCCTTTAGACCAGTACCAGTTGAAGCAGGAAGCATTTTAATGATAGCTGCCTTATACTTGAATGTTGTTTCATAAGGAATAGTCCCTCATTCAGTAATAGGAATTACTTTCATATTTTTATATGCTTCATTAGTTGCTTTTCTAACAGCGATTTGTACATCTCACCCTTTAGAAACACCTAATCCAATTTTCCCGTTTTTATTACCAACAAGAATAATTGCTCTGAAAGATAATTGTCTACCTCAAGTATTAACTCTGGTAACTCTTCTTACTTCCAATAGGAGTTCTTCAAACTCTTTCTTTGGCTTTGATGTTTTTACTTTTTCTGGTGTAGTCATTAAGACAAACAAATAATAATAAATATATAGGTTAAGTAGTTAAGTAGTTAAACAGATAATCTTTTAACTGTTTGCCCGTTTAA
Organism: bacterium; assembly: GCA_043729885.1. Lineage (GTDB taxonomy): Bacteria > Patescibacteriota > Gracilibacteria > Absconditabacterales > Absconditicoccaceae > JBDHUW01. The sequence goes on along the minus strand of JAYTKZ010000040.1, from coordinate 10,146 downwards.
CTGTTTATCTATTTAATTTTGTAATCCTCCTTCACGAGCTCACTCACTAATAGCTTTGATTCTACCGTGGTAATGATATCCATTTCTATCAAATACTACAGCATCGATACCAGCTTTTTTAGCAAGAGTTGCAATAGATTTACCTACAGCAAGAGCTTTTTCAGTCTTAGTACCTTTTTCTTTCTTGTCGTTTGCAAAAGCTACAACTTTACCAGTAGCGTCAATTACTTGAGCTGATGTATAAAGATTAGATTTTCGTACAATTAATCTAGGAAGTGACGCAGTCGCTTTGATGACTGTGTTAACTTTATTTTTTCTTCTTAGAAGTCTTTGTGCTTTGCTATAAAGAGTTTTCTTTGCTTTCATTGGTTAATACAATGGAATATAAATTAGTAGCTAGCAGTTAGCAGTTAGTAGTTAGTATATAGGTATTATATTTTTATATAACAACTAGCTACTGACTACTAACTACTGACTACTTATTATTTCTTAGCAGCTTTACCAGCTTTAAGTTTAATCTTTTCATCAATATATCTAATACCTTTCCCTTTGTATGGTTCTGGTTTTTTAAGTTTTCTAATTTGTGCAGCAGTTTCTCCGATTAGTTGCTTATCTATTCATGTCAAAATAATGATATCATTACCTTTAACATCTTTTTCTAGAGTTACAGCAATACCTTTTGGTAATTGATAGTTCACTGGATGAGAAAACCCTAATGCTAATACAAGTTTTTCCCCAGCAGCTTTAGCTGTGAATCAAACTCATAAAACATGAAGTTTTATAGTATATCATTCAGATACTCCTACTACCATATTTTGAATAAGTGTTCTTGTAAGTCCCCAAAGGTTTTTCTTTTCATCTGTATCAATAGCTACCGTAACTGTATTTTCTTCAACAGTTGCAGTTACTCATTGTAACATTTTGTATGAAAGCGTCCCTTTTGATCCTTTAACAGATACTACTGAATTATCAACAGTAACTGTAACACCATTTGGTAATGCTATAGGTTTTTTTCCAATCTTAGACATGGATAGATACGTAACAACAAATAAACTAATAAATTTCTGCAATAAGTTCACCACCAATTTTCTTTTGTTTCGCAATATGCGTAGGCAAAAGTCATTGTGAAGTAGACAAAATTCAAATACCTCTACCCGCAGCTACTGGCTTAATTTCTTTGTAAGAAATATACCAACGTCTTGATGGTCTAGAATAGAATTTGATTACAGGAATATCGTTAACCTCGTCTTTAACATCTTTGAGGTGAACTACTAATGTTTTTTTAGGTCCTTGTTCAACTATCTCGTATGATAGAATAAACCCATATGATTTAAGAAGTTCTAATACACTTACTTTGAATGTAGAATATACAATTCAGTCAAGCGTATTTCTTCTCGCCATATATGCGTTTTTAATTCTAATGAGAAGGTCGTGGATAGGAGCATTCACAAAGCTCATTTCGGTGGAAAAATATAAGATAAAATGTTATCGGCTTGCTTTCTTTAGACCAGTAATAAGTCATTCTCTTGCGTACTTTCTAAGACATACTCTACAGATACCAAAGTCTCTTATGAAACTTGCTTGTCTACCACAGAGTTTGCATCTATTGTAGAATCTAGTAGCCTTGTCCATTTTTTTTCATTGTGCAAGAGCATCGAACTTCTTACGTTCTAATTTTGCCTGCTTTACTTTGAGTGCATTTCTAGCCATGTAACTAGTATATAACGAAGAATAAATATATTATATGAATATGAATCCAAGTTTTTCAAGAAGTGCTTGTGCATCTTTTTTATCTGAAGCGTGAGTCACGATTGTGATTTGCACACCCATAGAAGCACCTGCGTCATCTGTCATAAGCTCTGGAAAGATAGCTTGTGTTTGTAATCCAATATTGATATTCGAATTTGGATCAAAACTTTTAGGATTTAATCCAACGAAGTCTCTCACTCTTGGGAGAACAATTGTTGTAAGTTTGTTTAAGAACTCTAGAGCTTTATCTCTTCTGAGAGTAACCTTATACATAACCGGCATATCTTCTCTCAATTTAAAGTTTGAGATTGCTTTCTTAGATTTGAGAAGAGTTGGTTTTTGACCAGTAATCTTAATAAGATTCTTTTCAATATCTGAGAAATCTTTCACTCACTTTCTTGTAGCAAGAGATCATATACCTACACTCACAATAACTTTATCAACAGCTGGTACTTGATGAATATTTTTTTTCCCAAGCGTTTTTTGGAGTGCGGGTTTTGTAGTTTTATGGAATTGTGCGTGTAAACTCATGGTGCACAGTACAAATAGGATAAATAATTATGCAATAGCTTTTTGTGTCTTTTTTAGAATACGTGATTTTTTTCCAGCAGCATCAGTAGCGATTCATATCTTTGATATACCAGCTTTTTCATCGTGATACATTATATTTGATATGTGTATTGGTTTGATTTTATCAACAAACCCTTTTCACTTAACTGCTTTTTTCATCACATTAATTCCATCAACAACAACGAGATCACCATCAACAGAAATAATCTTTGATGTTTTCCCTTTGAACTTACCAGCAATTACTTTTACTGGGTCGCCTTGTTTCAATTTTTTCATATATTGAAAGTGTGAAAGATTAAATAACTTCTTCAGCAAGTGTTGCAATATCTTTGAAACCTACATCTCTTAGTTCTCTAGCTACAGGTCCAAATATTCTTTTACCAACTGGTTCATTTTCTTTGTTGATAATTGCAACTGCATTGTCTGCGAATTTAAGATAAGAACCATCTTTTCTTCAAACACCTTTTTTAGTTCTTACAATTACAGCTCTAGCAACATCTCATTTTTTATATACAGATGTAGTAGATACACTTTTGATAGCAATCACAACCCTATCTCCAACTGTTGCTTTTTTGGCAGTTGAACCTTTTAGGATTCTGATAATCTGTCAGCTTTTGGCTCCAGTATTATCAGCAACGATTACTCCCGATTCATTTTGTAACATGGTACTATGGAATACAATATATAAATATAGTAGTTAGTAGCTAGCAGTTAGTATTTAGTAAATAGGTATCATATTTGCATACAACAAATATCTACTGACTACTAACTACTGAGTACCTTATTATTATGCTGCTGTTTGTACTACTTCAACAAGCGCCCATCTTTTTGTTTTACTAGTTGGGTTAGCAAGTCTGATTTTTACAACATCACCAGTATGAGCATTATTTGCTTCATCATGAGCATAATATTTTTTCTTTGTTGTATATCTCTTTCTATACAAAGGATGTTGTTTCACTGATTTCACAGTAACTACAATGGTTTTATCCATCTTATCACTAGATACAGTTCCAACTACTTCTTTGAGATTTTTTCAATTCAATACAGCCATTAGTGGTTAGTATTTTTAGAAGTTAAAGCAGTATTGATTCTCGCAATATTTTTTCTCAATACTGATATAGTATGTGTTTCTTTCAAAGATTTGAGAGCATTTTTCATGCGAGCATCAAAAAGTTCTTTTTTGAGATTACGACGAAGTCATATAAGCTCTTTGAGAGATTTTTCTGCTACATCTACGAAAGGTAATTTTTTAGTCGACATTGTGAGTAGTGTTACACCAATATAAATATTATTTAATTTCTCCTTTTTCTACGATTTTAACTTTCATTGGAAGTTTGTATCCAGCCATAGAGAACGCTTCAACAGCAGTTGCTCTATCTAGTCCACTTACTTCAAACAAGACACCTCATTTTTTAACTCTTGCTTGGTAGAATGCTACTTCACCCTTACCAGTACCCATCGGCATTTCCAATCACTTTTTTGTGTATGGAACATCAGGGAATACTCTAATCCACATCTTACCTACTTTTCTAGTATATCTTACGATTACTTTTCTAGCAGCTTCGAGTTGTCTATTTGTTACGTAAGAGCTTGTTAGAGCTTTTAGACCAAATTCACCAAAAGATACCTGATTACCTCTTGTAGCGGCACCAGTAATTCTTGATCTCATTTGTTTACGATATTTCCATCTTTTTGGCGTCAGTAACGACATATCTACTATACTTTATATGGTTAAAATATATTATTTAATTATTTTGCTAATATCTTTTGCATAGCTACTTTTTTCTCATCAGCAGGTGTTGTTTTTGGAGCAATCTTTGTGATAATATCTCATCTTGAAATCCATATTTTGATACCCAAGATTCAATATTTAGTAAGAGCAGTAGTTACATGGTAGTCAATATCTGATCTAAGTGTTTGAAGCGATACTCTTCCTTGAGAGAATTTTTCACTTCTTGATAGATCAACCCCACCAAGTCTTCCTGATACTTGAATTTTCACACCAATAGCTCATTTTTCCATTACTTTTTGAAGGATTGTTTTAGCAACTCTTCTAAATGGCATACGAGCTTCTAATTGAGACGCAGCGTATTCACCCATTATTTTAGCTGAAAGTTCTGGAAGTCTAACATCTTTGAGAACAACTTTGAACTCTCCACCAAACTTTTTTACAAGTTTTGCTTGGAACTCTTCAAGTTTTTTCCCCTCTTTTCCTAAGATTAGTGCTGGCTTTGCAGTGAATATGATGATTTCACATTCTTTATCTGTCTGTCTGATAACTATTTTAGCAATACCAGATCTTTTATAAGAATCTTCAACGAAGTTTCTTACTTTAATATCTTGTACGAAAAATTGCGCTCACTGACGTTTAGTTTTTGCAAACCATTCAGATGATCGTGACTTCGTCACACCAACTCTCAGTCCTCTCGGATCTGCTTTTTGTCCCATAGTGTTTAGACTATTTACTATTTAAAACAACTTTTACATATGATCTGTGTTTAAGATAACCATGCATTCTAGATCTTGACGCAAATCTCATTCTTTTGATTTTTGGTCATCTCCCTACTAATATATGATCAATAAACAATGTGTTTACATCTTGACCAGCATTGTGAGTAGCATTTGCTTGCGCAGATTTAACTACTTTCCACAACATCTTTGCAGCAGATTTTTGTGTATGCTCAAGTATATTGAGCGCATCATCAACCTTCTTACCCGTTACGAGCTTTGCAATAAGTTGCATTTTTTTGTACGATGTGAGTGCGTAGTTTAGTGTCGCACTAAGATTATTTTGCATTGGATAGCATACAATAGTAATTAAAATTCACTAGAATGGATGTCATTTGAATGTTCTTGTTGCAACGAACTCTCCAAGTCTATGTCAAATCATTTCTTCATTGATATATAAACTCACAAATTGTTTTCCGTTGTGAACTGCAAATGTGAAACCAATCATTTCAGGGGTAATTTGACATGCTCTGTCCCATACTTTGATTACTTTCTTTTCTCCTGCAGTAGTCATTTTTTCTACTTTTTTAAGGAGTCTTTCATTCACATAGAATCCTTTCTTGAGTGATCTTGTCATAATTAAGGTGACAATAAATAGTAAATAAGAATATATTAATTTTTTGTTCTTCTAGATACGATGAATTTAGTTGACCATTTCTTTGTTTTTCTTGTTTTCTTTCCTGGAGGAACTGGTTTACCACTAAATGATTTAGGGAATCTAAGACCAATTTCAGCATGTCATTCTCATCAACCATGTGGATGATCCACTGGGTTCATTGACTTACCGAGTACACGACCTTTTTTACCCATCCATCTAGCTCTACCTGCTTTACCAAGAACAATATTTTTATGATCTTCGTTACCAAGTTGACCTATAGTAGCAAAACATTTCTCATCAAACTTTCTAACTTCTCATGATGGTAATTTAACAAATACAGTATGAAGAGCTTCATCTTTACCTGTTACTACACCAAATGATCCAGCTGTCTTGATAGTTTTCCCTTTTGTAAAAGGAGTGTATTCAAGATTAAATATATTGAACCCTTCTGGAATATCCTTGAGTTGTTTTCTATTTCCTGGAGTAAGTTGTGCTTGTTCCCCAGTCATGAAAGTATCTCAAACTTTGATATTCTTCCAAGCAAGTACATATCTTTTTTCACCGTCAGCGTATGATACAAGACCAATTCTCACTGTTCTGTATGGATCATACTCAATAGCTTTAACAGTAGCTGGGATATTTGATTTATCATATCCTCTAAAGTCAACCAAACGATATGCTCTTTTGTGTCAACCTCATTGGAATCTTGAAGTTACTCTACCATACTGATTTCTTCCAGCAGTTGATTTCATAGAAACTGTCAGAGATTTTTCTGGAGTATGTTTTGTAATATCAGAGAAATCGTATCATATCATAGTACGTCTCGCTGGTGTATATGGTTTATATTTTTTCACTGCCATCTTGGTACGAACCTAGGAACAAATAAAATACTTTTGTCTAGTCACTAGTAATGAGTAACTAGTCACTATATATTATACATCTAATACAGGAAGTGATTTTCATGCAGCAACACTAACGATTGCTTTTTTATATGATTTTCTCACAAGTTTTCTGTTAGCTCTTCCTTTTTCTTTTACCCAAAGAAGATTTACAGCTACTGGAATAACTCCATAGATTGTAAGAATTGCATGTTTTATATCATTCTTGTTTGCATCTGAATGTACTTTGAAAAAATATTGTTTTCCAACATCTTTCTTATCAGAATCTGATGCTTTGTATGCTTTTTCTGTTAGTACTGGAGCAATAATAATATCATACGGACTAAGTGATTTTAAGGCACTTGTCGAAGATGTTTTCTTTGCTCTTTGTCTAAGGATATCAATGTATGCCATAGTAAATAGTTAATAGTGACTAGTAAATGGTGGCTATATTGTATGTTTTATGCAAATAATATATCTCGTTTATCAAGTGATCCTGCGAACACTAGTACTTTGTCATAATGAAGAAGATCTACTGGGTTAACATACATAGCTGTAATAATTTTTGTTCTAGGTACATTTCTCAAAGATTTTTCAATTACTTCATTTTTTTCAGGTATAACAACAAGTGTTTTCTTGTTTGCTAATCCTATGTTTTGAAGCATAGCAATTGCTTCTTTAGTTTTAATAGAATCAAGAGCATTGTCTATAATACCGATTAGTTGGTCGTTTCTAGCTTTTACAGTAAGGATTCACGCTAGAGCCAATTTCTTCATTTTCTTTGGCATTTCTTTTGTGAAGTTAGTTGTATTTCTAGGACCGAATGCAACTCATCCGTGTCTTCTAATAGGCGAATTAGCAGCACCAACTCTCGCATTACCTGTACCTTTTTGTTTGTACAGCTTTCTACCAGAACCAGCTACTTCTCCTCTTGTCTTCGTATGTGCAATATTAATACGAGCATTTGCTTGTTGCAAAACATAGAACTCATGAATTAATGAGTCGTTAATGTTTTCGTCGGCAAAGATAGCAGCATTTAATGCTTTCTTTTCTACGACTTTTCCTTTTGAATCATGGATTGATATACTATAACTCATCTATGTTTGATGGTATTATATAACGTAAAGGTTTCTATGAAACATACAATGATAAGAATCCGTTGTATGACCCAGGTACTGCTCATTTTACTATAACAAATGGAGTTCCTTGAAGTGTTGTAACTTCTATGATTGGTCTGTTGTGAAGTGTAATTGTATCAGTACCCATATGACCAGCATGTGGATGACCTTTTTGTACACGTCTAGGTTTTCTATTACCAAGTGATCAAACATGTCTATGGAATTTAGAACCATGAGTTTTTGGTCCTCACTTTGTATTGAATCTCTTCATTACTCATGCAAAACCTTTACCCTTTGAAACACCCGTAAGATCAACTGTTTGTACACCTTCAAGAAGGTTTGTAGAAACAACAGTTCCTGCTGGAAATGCTGATTTGAAAGAATCATCACATCAGAATTCTTGTAAAACAGTATATGAAACTTTATGTCATTTTTCTTTGTTGAGTTCTTTTTTCCCAACTCCAATAATAGCAGCTTCATAACCATCTTTTTCAGATGTTTTGTATCTAACAACCTCTTGTGGAACAATTTCCAAAAGCGTTACCGCTGTATGAGCATTGTTTACCCAGAGCTTTGTCATTTCTTTCTTTTTAACGAGGAGTCATTTTTTCGTTTTCATGACAAGTAAGAAACTTATTGTAATATAAAGAGATTAGAATACTTTTACTTCTACAGATACTCCAACTGGAATAGAGAGATTTTGAAGGTATTCAATAGTTTTTGGACCTGTTTCTACAACATCAATCAATCTAGCAAATGTAGATCTTTCGAATTGTTCTCTAGCATTCTTGTATACAAAGTTTGATTTGAGAACTGTATATAGTTTCCTTTGTTTTGGCAAAGGTATTGGACCTTTCATAGTAGCTCATGACTTTACAAGAAGTCCAACAATTTTACTTGTTGAGCTTTCAAGCATTTTCACATCATAGCTTTTAAGTTTGATTCTTAACTTTGGTGATGTTGTTTCAGCCATATGTTAGTTAATAGTGAATAGTAAACTAGTAGTCAGTAGCTAGTAGTTAGTTATAAGATGCTAACTACCAGCATACGACATCTAAAATATATGTAATTAATCAAGGATCTTAGTAATAACACCAGCACCTACTGTTCTACCACCTTCACGGATAGCGAATCTTAGACCTTCTTCCATTGCGATCTTGTAGATAAGTTCTACATTGATTTTCGCATTGTCACCAGGCATAATCATTTCTCTACCTTCCATAGTAACAGTTCCAGTTACATCAGTTGTTCTAACGAAGAATTGAGGTTTGTAACCAGTCATAAATGGAGTATGTCTTCCACCTTCTTCTTTTTTAAGAACGTAGATTTCAGCTTCAAATTTCATATGTGGTTTAACTGAACCTGGTTTAGCAAGAACTTGTCCTCTTTCTACTTGGTCTTTTTCAATACCTCTTAGAAGAAGTCCAACATTCATACCCGCACCTGCAACAGTATGTTGTTTGTGGAACATTTCGATACCTGTAACAACAGAAGCTGTAGGTTCATCTTGAAGTCCAACAATTTCTACTGGATCATTCATATTTAACATACCTCTTTCGATTCTACCTGTAATAACTGTACCTCTACCTTTGATTGAGAATACATCTTCTACTGGCATCAAGAAAGGTTTATCATTTTCTCTTACTGGATCAGGAATGAATGTATCAAGTGCATTGAGAAGATCCCAAACACATTTAGCAGCACCTGCTTCGTCAGTTGGATTTTCAACTGCTTTCAAAGCTGAACCTCTAATGATAGGAGCTTTAGCACCATCAAAACCGTTCTTAGTAAGAAGATCTCTAATTTCTTCTTCTACTAGATCGATCATATCAACATCATCAACCATATCACATTTGTTCAAAAATACCATAACGTGAGGCACATTTACTTGCTTAGCAAGAAGAACGTGTTCTCTTGTTTGAGGCATTGGTCCGTCTGTAGCAGCAACTACTAAGATAGCACCATCCATTTGTGCAGCACCAACGATCATGTTTTTAATATAATCGGCATGTCCTGGACAATCGATATGAGCGTAATGTCTAACATCTGTTTCATATTCAACGTGTCTAGTGTTGATTGTAATACCTCTTGCTTTTTCTTCTGGAGCATTATCAATTTCTCCGTAAGCTTGAGCTTTTGCATAACCTTTTGTTGCAGCTACTGTAGTAATAGCAGCAGTCAATGTTGTTTTACCATGGTCAACGTGACCAATCGTACCTACATTAACGTGAATCTTTGACATAGTGTACTATAATAAAAGAATAAATAACAATAATAGTGGATAAACAGATGAAGTAGATAAGCAGATAAACTATTTATAAACTGTTTAACTATTTAACCGTTTAACTGTTTAATAAGAATGGTGGGCATAGAAGGACTTGAACCTTCGACCTCGTCCTTATCAGAGACGCGCTCTAACCAGCTGAGCTACATGCCCGTAAATGAGTATATAGTAATAATGGTCGGGGATGCGGGACTCGAACTCGCGGCCTCTTGGTCCCAAACCAAGCGCTCTAGCCATCTGAGCTAATCCCCGTCTTGATTTTGTTGGCTATAATTAATTTCATTGTGGTATTGGAAGGAATCTAACTTTCGACTCAGTCGGTTTTTACCGACCTGCTCTTTCCTAACACTTTTTTTGTGGTGCCGGGGAGAAGAATCGAACTTCCGACACAGGGCTTTTCAGGCCCCTGCTCTACCACTGAGCTACCCCGGCTTAGAATTA
>JAYTKZ010000039.1:0-16124 GCA_043729885.1 bacterium | reverse complement strand
TGTTGTCATTCGTCTCTAAGATATGCAGTCAGTGCTAGTTTATTTGACCCATAGACTGCTGATGGGGCTTTGTCTGCATCAATCGTCGCATCGAGTGGTTCACTTTTGATATCTGAATTTATATGCGTAATACTTTTTTTGAAAATAAATTCATATCCTGCAAAAATGAGTCATCAAATTCATAGTAATGATATCAAAATTGTTAGGATTATTTTTTTGCGACTCATGTGAGAAAATAGAATATAAAGCTTTCTGGATTTATATCCTTCTGAATAAAAATAGCAAACTATGTTTATGGAGGTGTATAATATCCTACCTCCTTACATAAAATAACAATTATAAGAAACTACTTGACTCATTTAGATATCATATTGTATAAGCCATAGATTATCTTGTAATTTATACGCGTTTCTCTATCTTGCGGGTGCCTAATGGCAATTTACTATATCATGGCAACAATATGTCAGAAATGGAAACAAAGAAACTCTATGTAAAAAACCTTGATTGGAATATTACAGAAGAGCAAGTACAAGAATATTTTGCACAATTCGGTGAGATTGCATCTATCAAATTGCCTCTTGATAAGTTCAAGAGAAGAAGAGGATTTGCATTTATTGAATTTGTAAATGACGCAGATGCTGCAAAAGCAATTGCTACATCAAATGGGCAATCTATTGGAGGAACCGAAAGACAAATGTCAGTTGAAATGGCAAGACTCGAAGACCCTGCTGAAAGAGAAGCTAGATATGCTGCTAAAAAAGCTAGCTTTCAATCTAGAGAGCATCATGAACAAAGTCATTAATAATATTATATAGATAGAAATTTTATGGAAATCCTACTTGTAGTGAGTGGGATTTTTACATATTAAAAAAATCCGTCAGGTGAAATCCCTGGCGGATATATAATTTAATTAGCATACTTACCACCGTACAGTGGTATTTTTTTTTCTTTGGCATCCGCTTCATACTGAAGCAATGTAATCATACCATCATCAGTTATTTCTGATAAATGAAGTACTCCAGTTTCTATTATGGTTCCATGTGGAGTTGCGAATACTGGCACAGAAAACATATTTTCTCCATTTATCATTCCCCAACTACCTTCTTCACTTTCTCCAACAATTCGACCAACTAGATCTTGAATCATACATGGATATCCATGTTCGTATTTTTTAAGTGAGTTATTTGTTGTCATATTTTTTATTTTTCCCCATTCACTTGTTTTAAGAGATTTTTTAGCTTTCTTTCTGAAAGAATAGCACCTTTAAGGTTTCTCAATGTGTTTTTTTTGAAATAAGCAATCACTCTTTTTGCTTTTTTCTTCTCACCCATGAAATCTTTGAAATACTTTTTTACGTTTTTAATTGTAGCATAGGCAATTCTATTGACTCTGTTCCATTGAACATTAACTGCGCTTTTTTTAGTTTCAAGGAGTTGGTAATCTTTTTTGGCAAATCTCCGTTTACTGAGATCATGTAGATCCAATATAACATACTCTTTATCAGTTATGTTAGTAATAACAGCTATATAGGTCCAACCAGCATCGGTTTCACCGCATGCAGTTTGCCCCCCAGTTATTTCTAATAACTGTCCAATTTTAATTGATGTGTTCATAATCCTTTTAGATGTTTTTGTTGTGAATTAATATTATATATATAACAAATATATAAGTCAATAGTAATTCATGAAATTATCTAATCACTAACTGCATCATATGCCATTTTGTATATGGAGAGTCTATTTCTTTGAATCAGAATCTTTCTAGGTGTCGTTTCTTTTGAGTTGTGGAAAATATCACCGTGCCTCATAATTCTTTTATCCTATCGATCCTATATTGTACCAGTAGTTGTCAAATTCATCTTCACTGAAATTCAGGTAGCACATAACATCTTCAGATACTATATGCTTCATCATCGAATCGGCAGTTAGATAAACCTCAAAATCATTTTATAATATTATCTTCTTTGTATATATAAAACTCAGGTGCTAGTATCGTATCTTTGAATTGTTCTTCTAATTCTTGTTTAATGTCAAAAGGATTGCTTTCAATACTTTTGTGAAATATCTCTATACAAGTAGCTATGTCTTGTTTCTCTAATAATCTAATCATGCTATAATAATTATAGATGAGTAAAAGCTTACAATCTCGCAATCTTATAAAAACTACACTCCAATGGCCCATTATAAAACTTAGAATGCTTCCAGAGCCTATAATTGAAAAGTGTTTCTACATCTGGTGCATTGCTGATAAACCCACCATTGATGTTTTCATTGTTTTCATACAGATCCAATAATCTTCTATACAACATCATACTATCAGCTAGGTTCATTCTTTCTCAGTATGGAGGATTAGTAACGATAGAGAATCTATTGTCTTGTGATTCATTAGATTGCTTCGCTTCGCTCGCAATGACAGTAACATCTGTCGAAATGACATTGAAGTCTGGCATTACAGAAGTAGTCATAAAATCTCTCACGCTAAATTCTATATAATCTTCAACTCATGCATTCCTAGCATTCTTTCTTGCCATATCAATCATCATTGGATCGATATCATATCATATAATTGTATGTTTTTTATCTGTCATTACTTTTGCTTCAGCTACAGCCATAGCATCTTTAAAATGAGAACTTGGATACCATTCAAATCCATGAAATGCAAATCATCTATTCATTCATGGTGCAATATTTTTCGCAATCAAAGCAGCTTCAATACATATTGTTCATGCACCACAAAACGGATCAACTAATGGTGTAGAAAATTTTCGACCAGACGAGAGGACAAATGCTGCTGCAAGATTTTCTTTTAGTGGAGCAATACCAGCATGATGACGATAACTACGCTCATGTAAACCTTCTCCTGTAGTATTGAGAAGAACGTAACAATTATCGCGATCTAGAGTAATCATAATATCAATTGCTTGTAGAGTATTGTCTTCTTCTCGTCGTTCATCACTACCAAGTAATTTTTTTGTAATAGCTTTTTTTGTAATTCATTGAATCGTTGGAACACTTGTCAAAAGTGATTGTCTTGTCAACGCATCAGTCAATACTGGTTGTTTAGGTGCGATATATTTACCTCGATCAACACTAGAAATTACTCCAAAAAGTCATTCGAAGTCTTTTGCTTGTCCAGTTGCTAAAATCAAAAATAATTTATTACCAATACGAGAATTGATATTTACACGAGCAATAGCTGCTTCATCTCATTCAAATTCAACTGAAGTGTGTGAAGTGATAGTTGCCTTGTATCAAAGGATACTTAACTCTTTTTTTGCGATCTGTGTCGTTCCAAATGGACACGTGAGGATGAATTTCATAATATGTATTGAATAGTAAATTATTATCGAATTACACGTCCTATCATAATGATTCCTGCTATAATTAATAGCACACCTGCAATATTATGTATTTTATCAAGTGTCTTTATTGTCAACTTCTTGCGGATCCAATGCGCACTGTGTACTTTGAGTATATCACAAATAATAAAGGTTACTAGTATTGATGCTAAAAATACTCGAATCATTCACCTAGAAATATGATCATGGTGTCTACGAATAAAATGAGCAAGTACTGTAATCCAAAATATAAAAATAGATGGATTAAATATATTCATAATAAATCATTTTCATGCAACTGCTATATTACCAATATGCCATATTGAGGTATTTGTCTTAATTTCAACATCTTGAGGTTTTTCTTTTTGTAGCAAGAGACGAACTCAATATATACAAAAAATAATAGCACCAATAATTCATATTATATCTGATGGTCATCAATCTCATTGTTGCCATAATACAAGTCATTTGTAACTTAAGTATGCAATTATGATATCACTAAGTGAATTTCCGACTATAAACCAATATGCTTTTCTCTTTCATTCTGTAAGAGTAATTGACATCAATGTCAAAAACAGTGGTCAAATCATAATAGATAGTCAAAGTCAAACTAGTATTCATTGGAAGATTGCAGAGTACATTCCGCCAGTTTATACTTTTAAAAAAAGAAAGCTAGGATAAATACACATATTATCTTGTATAATAAATTATATTTTTTATACTCATTATTCACCAAAAACAAAACGCGCTATGAATAATGCAAAACAACTCCAAATAATCTTTGAGCCTGATGTTTTTATTAAAGAAAAGTATGAAGAATTATCACCCAAGTGGCATGTACTCACGGGTAAAGAACAGTTAGAAATACTAACTGTAAAGATGCCTGTGCAGAAAGTAAGTTTCACACTTGCGCCAGATGCAGATACAGGTGATGCTACTTATAAAAGTGCTGCCAGTATGCTCAGTAGACTGTATGTATACACTCAATCTGGTCATAATTCAGCTGTCGGCGACGTGTTGGGATTAAAAGAAGTTACTGCTTGGTCAGAGTAGCACAAAAGTTTATTATAAGGAGGCGTTTACGCTTTCCTTTTTTTTATATGTTTTCCTCTTGCAATACTTTCCCAGTTCTCTATCTTCTGACGGTATAATTTTCTCATTTGAGAACGGTCTTTACCTTAATATCATCATCCATCATGAAATGTGTGTTCATCACGGGCGGAGTCTATAGTTGACTCTGAAAAGGAATAGCTGCAGCGAGTATTGCAAAACTCATCCAAGCGATGGGATATTCCGTGACCATGGTGAAGATGGATCCGTATCTTCAGATAGATGCGTGAACAATGTCGCCATATGAGCATGGTGAGACATTTGTAACAGATGATGGAGGTGAAACAGACTTGGATCTCGGCAACTATGAACGTTTCCTCAATGTTGCATTGACTAAAGATAATAACATCACATCCGGTAAAATATATCAATCAGTAATAAATAAAGAACGTCGTTGAGACTATTTAGGGCAGACCGTACAGGTTGTGCCTCATATTGTGGATGAAATAAAATGATGGATCAAGAATTGTGCGACATGATATGATGTAGTAGTAGTTGAAGTTTGAGGTACTGTATGAGATATTGAAAGTCCTGCATTCTATGAAGCTGCTCGTCAGATGAAACGCGAGGTAGGGACTGGTAATATCTGTTATGTACATCTAGCACCTATCGTTCGTATTCCTCATTCGTGAGAGATGAAGACGAAGCCGTTGCAACATTCTGTAAAATCACTTCGCGAAACATGAATTCATCCAGATATACTATTGTGTAGAACTGATGGAGAGATTCCACAATCATTGATTAAAAAAATTTCCAATGCATCTGACATAGATGAAAATGCTATTTTTGCTGCTCCCAATGTGAAAAGTATTTATGATGTTCCAGTTAGATACTATAAACAGTGAATGCACCAAGTTCTCGCTGACGCGTTGCAGCTCTCGCTGCAAAAGTTCTCAATGGACAGTTGGGAATCCGTAGTAAACAACATCCTTAATCCAGAAAAAGAAATTACTATCGCAATGGCAGGGAAATATACACATGTACCAGAGTGTTATCATAGTGTAAATGAAGCTATTATTCATGCATGAGCTGCACACAAAACTCGTGTGAAGATTGAGTGGATTGATACTGAAGCATTGGAAAAAACTGAAGATCCACAAGCAGAACTTGCAAAGATACAAAGTGCATGAAAACTTGATTGAATAATTATTCCTTGATGATTTGGTGAAAGAGGAATTGAATGAATGATTGATGTCGCAGAGTTTGCAAGAAAAAATAATGTGCCGTTGTTGTGAATATGTTTGTGATTACAGGTGAGTGTGATAGAATTTATGCGCAACGTGTGTGATTTCAAAAAAGCAAACTCAACTGAATTTGCTGTTGATTGCAAAGAACCAGTTATTGCAATTATGGAAAATCAAAAAGCTATCATGAACAAATGATGAACTATGCGTCTAGGTGAGTACCCAGCAAAGTTAGCAGTAGGAAGCTTAGCTTTCAAGCTCTATAACTCTAATACAATTTCAGAAAGACATCGTCATCGTTATGAAGTAAATCCTACATATCACGAAGTACTTGAACAATATGGAATGAGAATTTCATGATTGTCTCCAGATTGATTCTTAGCAGAATTTATTGAACTTCCAAATCATCCTTACTTCATCGCCACACAAGCACATCCAGAATTTCTTTCTCGTGTAGAAAAACCACATCCATTGTTTTTGTGATTGATAGAAGCAGCAGTAAAGAATAAACAAAAAACCAGCTACAAATAATAGCTGATTTATTTATTTTAACTTACTTAACTTAACTAATCCTCATTTGCAGCAGACCATATTACAAGTAAGTATACAACAATGCTAATTACAAACCATATTCCAATAACCCCCCAGGGTATATATGGAGATTTGTCCATAATCATTTGTCTGATAACATTGACTAAGAACATTATCACAAATAATGACCAATTTAAATACGCAATGAAATAAAAGATTATTGTTCTCATAATTTTTGTTTTTATAATATATATTATAATTATATAATATATTATGTCAATAGTAAAAAATCTCGTATTGTACGAGACTTCATCATATAATATAATATATTATATTTCTCATTTCATATTATTCAGATTCTGGTGTACTGTTGATAGTACCTAATTGAACTATCTTATCTACACTATCTACAAAATCCTTATTCAATGATCATTTAATATTTTCCCAGTAGTTTATAATAGTTCATCACTTTGACACTATTGCATCATATGTAGTATATGCAGCTTTTGTTTTCTCGTCCGAATGGAGTAGTGAGTTTTTTACATAACCAATAGCTATGTTAATTTCAGCTATATCTTTTGCATCAAATTCATCATTTGGATTTAGATCAGAATTTTCTTCGTCCATCATCATTTGTAATCCAAAGAATGATAGAACTCTTGCGTGTTGAAATAATTCTTTTGTTCAAATTCATATATGCGTCTTCATAAGTTTATTAATTTCAGGCGCATAGTTTTCAAAGGCACTATCTACCATATTTACTAATACTGTTATTTTTTGTACTGCTGTGTCAATATCTTTTTGATTAGCTTCATCTTGGAATTCCTCTACAAATAACATATATTCATCGATTTCTGGTGCTAGATATATTTCACTTATTTGCATAATAGCTCATACTATAATTTTTACTTTCGATTTGAAGTGTGTTGCTATTATTTCTTTTTCCAAACTTACCATAGCTAATGGATCATCTTGTCATGCAATAGCTGTATTAATTAATCATTTACTATGTGATACAAGCGTATCCAAAAGATATACATTCACATTGATTGATTTTTGAATTCTCTCTTCATTTGTTGAAGCTTTATTAATTATTGTTTCTAATTGCTTTGTAATTCTATTTATATGAAATTGTTCTCTTTGAGTAGGTTTTAACTCTCATAATGATTCTTCTAACGTATCATCTGGATTACTCAAACCTTGCATAAATCATTCCATGAATGCTTCTTGTAAGCTAGGTGTTGGAGTCGCTGCAAAAGTAGATAGAGGTGATTGCACTACTAATAAACAAACTCAAATATAAGCTACAATTTTTTTTGATGTCATTTTTATTTTTGTTAGGGTAAAAATACAATAACTTATTATATATAATTAATTAAATATGTCAAAAAATCTACTGCAATATACTTTTTAATACATTATTTCTTGTTTTATCATCGTTAGGGTAGTACATTCCATCTTCAAACCTTGCTGTGTGTATCTGTTTGATTGATAATGTTGTTCAACTATTTGTTTTGCTAGCAAGTAACTCTGGAAAAATGGAGATATATGTGGGTACTGTTTTTTTTCATAATATATCATCGTATATAGTATTCATTCAAGGTTGTACAACTTTCATTCATCGATCTTGATCAAATAGTGCATTTCATAGCGAGTAGAAAATATATTTCCCACTATAAATTTCAATTGTTCACGGAACATGAGAATGTCATCATATAATAATATCTAGTCAGTTATCAATGAGTGTATGAGCTTGTATAATTTGTCATGAATTTGGTTTGGTACGATATTCACTTCACCAGTGGAGCATCATTGCTTTTATATCACAGCGAAGCTGTGTCTTCATCATTTGTAGATCAGCTATCATACCAGAGAGATTAATTTTATTTCGATAGAGTGGTTTTCATCAGTATATTCATCAATTTCATTCATATGAATATCAAGCAATACATCGAGTAATATTGTTATGTTTGAATGTTAGGATCTCATGTGCTTGTTCCGCAGTATTTCAAGCACCTACATGAAAAAATCAATGTTGATCTAACAAAGTACGAGTGGTCGCAATTCACTCTCATCATGCATTGTTTACATGATTATTAGCAAGACTCACAGCCATTGTATTTTTACCACGGAGTGCACTAAGTGTTGCAACATTTCATGTATTTGCTTTGAATATAAAAGTTCTTTCTTTTACGTCATTATCTTTTGGAGAAAATGGACTTTCTAAATTCATCAAAAGTAGACATCATCACTTCTCGCATGTTGGAATTGCTTCTATGGGATGGTAATTATTTCCAGAAAAGATTCTATTATATCATTGTTTTTTATTGTCAGCTCAAATTGTTCTACTGAGCATAATATCTCAACCGAGTATGATAGTAGATGTAAAAACAGTTGGTTTTTTTTCTTCTTTAACAAGAGAGATTTTTTGTCGCATACTTTTTTTATTGCTGATTATTGTATCTTGTTGTATTGGCTTTTTCTCAACTAGTATACTTGTCTCTGGTTGTTTAGAAGACGATAAACCTACCACAGTTGCTCCACTGAGGATAATGAGTAAAGAAATTATAATATAACGCATATATTTGAGTAGCATATACGAGGATAGTGCATTTTTGGTGTTTTTTTGCAAGGGGAATTAGTCTATCAGATTTTCAAAATATTTTTTGAACTTAGGATTAATATTTATATGAAAATGATCGCGTTCTTTAAGAAACGATATTTTTCACTGACATTCCAGCATATAGAGGAGATATGCTAAATGATTTGTATCATCTTTTCTATCAAAAAGTCAAAAATCAACTGTATATCAAGTTGCATGTGAGGTTCGTTTATTCTTCACATTTGATCACTTATTCCTATATACTAAATCATTGTACTCTTGCGGTCTTGTGAGTGAATTTACTTTTAGCGTCTTATCAAAGTGACTAGCTACTAAATTTATCAATCAAAGCACACAAGGAGTAGTCATTTTGAGTAGTTCTTTTTTCTCTTCATCTTTTGTAAGTGTACCTACTTGATGGTATATAATCTTATTATTATTTTTTAGTCCATATAATTTCTTATCTTCCATATTATCTTTTACATCTTGGAAAGTCTCAAATTGATTTTCTCCAAACCAAATGTATTCTTCTGCTAGTGATGGCTTTCTACTAATTGGCATATCAATATATTCTTGAAGAGTATGGTTAAACTTACTTCTATTGTTTTTAAAATCATTAAAAACCCTTCCTGCAGCTAATAATCTAGGATAGTATTTATATGATTCATCTTGTAAACTCATAATTGTAGTGGCAAGTTTTTTAGTATTCACTCACAATACATCTTGAAATGTATTTACGCTATCACTCTCTGCTCTAGCAGCTTTTAGTATATGTCACATATGAGTTTCTCCCATGTGATATCATGCAAATGCTAGTGATCGATTTTCATCATCATACCTTTTGTGCATATCAGTTAAGAACCTACAACATGCTGTGAGTGCATAGTCGATATTATCTCTATAGTCTTTCCCATTTACTATTGCCCCATACCTTTTTGCCATAGGTCTATTTAATTGGCAATATCAATAACATCATCATTTACTTCATGCAGTAGCTTTACCAGATGATTCTAACATAATCAATCATACAAGTTTTGAATATGGTATTCAAAATCTTTGTGCATATTGTTTAATTTTACTATCAATTTTCATCATATTTATACAGTCTTTATATACATCAGCAGATTGAATATTTTTTGCATTAGCAACACTTTTTGCATAAATAATATTGTCGTATGCAGTTGGCATTTCTTCTAAAAGAATATTGCTTTCTATTAGAGCATTACCTTTTAACTCTTTGAGTTCTTTATAGTACTTGTTATTAAAATACTTTCTTCAGCTATTATCTTTCTCATCATTGCCATCACTACATCAAGTCAGAGTAGAAATCAGTGACCCAGAAATTATAGCACCTAATCATAATTTAAGACTGGTTTTGAGAAATTCTCTTCTATCATTAGTTAATTCTTGATTTTCCATGTTCTGTATAACAAATAAATATACTCTATAAGTATAGCCTGAATGAGGTGAAAATGCAAAAATTCTATTATTATCTTGCTATTGACATATATATGCTTTATATGTATAATATACTATATTTATTTTTTGCAATCATCAACATGATAAATACAAGTAATAATTTTTGAAAAAACCATGTAGGAAATAGTAATACTATACCTGGATTTATGAAAAAGACATGAATTATGTGACTACTATTAGTACAAGTTTTGATATGATGTAATAGTAAATCTACCGAAGATAATAAAGAGGTCGTACCCGCACCTATTGAAGTTGTGGAACCACCAAAACCAGTAGAAACTCAAAAGCCATTTATAGTTAATGGGAAAGAGATATGATCGTTTCTCTACCGTGATAATAATTTTTCTTGAATAATTGGATTAAAGGGGTTTAATGGGTATCAAGAAATTAGTAATGATAGTATGAATTTTAATTGTCAAATTAATTATCTTACTAAAGATGGTATTGTATATTTATTCCCTGCAAAATGATATATTGCATCAGAGAATGATATTTGAAAGATTACTGAACTTCAAGCTACATGAATCCAACCACTTACTAAAAGTACTGCATTAGTTAATAAATGAGATAAGAAACATTTAATTACTACAACAATTTCATCTGATGGTAATTCATTATCTATAAACGATATTGGAGAAATAATTCAATTTGTGTTACTTAGTGATAGTACTATATCTGATGTACAAGACATTTCTGCTTTCCCATGACATCTACCACGTTGAGGAGTTTTATTAGCTGAAAATGGTAAAAAATATTATATTTCAGAATATGATATAAATCATAAGCCAACTGAAATTACTGATGTGAAGGTTGTATCTGTAGAACAAAAAAAATTGCCTCGTACTACATTACATTTGACAGGAATTAATAATAAGAAATATGCTTTATGAGTAAGTAGATTAATACCATATGACAAAATATCACAGACTACTGATGGGAATGTTGCATATACTTTAGATGGGAATTTAATGTCATTTGGTTTTGATACTTTTTTTGGAGCTGAGGTAGATGAAGTAATTAATGCAATTAAAAGAGGTAAAATAAATGAATATATTCCTCAAAACGCTACGCCTGAAAATGATAATAAAGAAAACAGCTCTTTGACAGATGTTATTAATAAGAAAAAACCATTACCACCTGTAAATGAATATAAAAACATATCAAATCAATTTATATGATTTAAAGTTAAATATATTGGTATTAATTATGGTGGTGAGTCGGAAGATTATTGTTATTCATCAGATGGAAGTAACTATTATACATTTTATAAATCTCAAAACTGATTTTATACTGCTAATAAAGTGCCTTATGTTGATAATATAATTTCTACTTACCCATTATCAGACAAAATATTGAGAAATCATATGTTTACATGAAGTTATCTTGTTAATCCATATTCGACTTTGCGTTATCTAGGCATTCAGAATGGATTTGAAACAGTAGAGTATACAATCCGTTGAGCTGAGTGAAATAGAATTCAAAATGGTTCTGAAGTAGAAAATATTTTGATTGATGAAATTATTGCAAAACCAGAATGATACAAACCAAACTTTTTCTATAAAGATGGAGCACAAATCAAGAAGTTAGAAGCAAATACACCATGCCCACAATGAACAAAGATTATTATTAGATACTCTAAATAATATTTCTAAACTATCCATAATTGGATAGTTTTTTTGATAATAAAAAAACCGGCTGAGTATAAAACTCAGCACGGGATATATTTCACATTACTAACATTGCGGGTTAGTTATCTGAAAACATTTCTTCACTTATACGGTTCCGAGAAATTTTATTTCTCAAAATCCTTTTTGCTCTTTCTTTATCAGCATCACTCATATCCATACCATTAATAGTATCTTGCATTGCAGTAAGTTCAACTTGCATTAATTCGTATTTATTTCTTGCATTTGCAAGTTTTATCTGATGTTCTGATGCTTCTTCCTCTTTCTGTTCCTGTCGGTCAGATTGAGATTTCGGCATCAGTAATTTAGCTAATACTGGACTAATGTCCAACATAACAAGAAAAGCAAGAATTAACCAATGGAAAAATTCAATTTTAGAATTTCTTTTCTCTGCGGCATCTAATGCCTGTAATCTTGCACCAAGACCGTATGATTGAGTATTTTGGTATTCAATCTTTTTTGCATTGTAAGTAGAATCATTTTTAAATTTTTCACTCAATGCCTCTGAACGAATTCTATCATACTCAATACTATCAGCTAAATATTTTTGTTGTAGCTGTCCTGATACGCCATTGGCATCGTAACCACGACGTCCAGTATATTTTCCTATTACTACTTCTTCGTAATAGTTTTTACGAGAATCAGCTAATTTATTACCAGCATTTTCAATTCTACCTTCCCATAGGGTAACTTGATCAAGCCTTTCTTTCTCAAGTTTATTCATTTTTTCCTCCTTTTGAATTATTAATTCTTCAGTCGTTTCTTTGTGAAATAACTGTAGAATCATAGGAGTTGAAAGGAAATATCCTAATGTCCCAGCAAAGATGATTCTGAATAATGCCAGATGCCATAACTTTTTCCATCCCATTGTAACTACAAAAGTCCTATCTAGGATAAATATCATTAATGCACCTGCAAAAACTAATAAGTAGAATCCAATTCCTGAATTCATATCAAATCCAGTTTTTAGCATGTATGGGATACTTATGCAAGCCATTATGCTTGGAATAAATAATGCCTTTCCTACAACTCCATACCTTGTTTTTTCCACTGGTGTTAAATCACCTCTTTTCCCAGCCAATCTTACAAAAAATGTAGTTACTGTATTGTAAAATCTTTTAATGAAGTTTACTACTTCTTTTGTGTAGGCAACAAGGATACGATATATCCCTCCTACGGCAAATACTAAAAGGGTAGCGTATACATAATTTACCCAGTTGTAAGGATTACTCATAACTACTGTAAAACCTACAAAGGCACACAATACATACCCGAGCACTTCCAGTGCTACTGGTTGGTTACTTTTTATAAATAATGTTTTATTCATTATATGGTTTGTTTTTATTTTTTTAATTATCAAAAACTGTATATCCGCAATATATACTGTTAAAGACCATATCGAGAAAATCCCCGATAATTATATTATATATAAGTAGATAGATATGTCAATGAAATAATATTGATATTCCAATACCTTTCTTTCCCTTAATAATTACTATAAACTACATGAAACCACTCAAAGAGTACCTCAAAACTACTCCAAAATATCTTGCTTTATTGTCTGCAAATGGGATTAATACAATCCGTGATTTTTTCTTGTATTTTCCTAGAACATATGAGGATAGAAAAAATTTGGTATTACTGTCTGATATCCAAAGTGAGCAAGTAAAATATACCGTGAAACTTCATTTGAATTCAATGGTGATTATAAACTGAGGGAAGTGAAGAAAGATTATTACATTTGCCTGCAATGATTCTACTGGTGAAAAAGCAACTGTGAATTTCTTTTATGCGCCATATATTGTATGACATATTAGGACGAATCAATGGTATTTAGTCGTTGGTAAGCCGAAGAATAATAGGTGAAAGATAGCGTTTTGGCATCCAGAGATGGTGCTGACTGAGGGGAATGATGGAATGATAGAATGAGAAATGGATCCCGGATCAAGTCCGGGATCACAAGTGACAAGTCCGGGATGACAGATAGAGTTACCATGAGATTCTTCGGCAGAGATTATGCTGAGCAAAGCGAATGTACCTCAGAATGACGGGAAGAGAGTCAAAGAAATACTTGAACAAGACTCATATCTTACAAATCGTATCTATCCAGTTTACTCAGAAACACAATGAATTAAATCTAGTTGGTTTGCAAAAAAAGTTCGAGAAAATATGTCATATATTCCAGAATTATTTGGTGAGTATTTACCAAAGTCAGTAGTAGAAGAAGCTCATTTACATGGATATATGGAAACAATTAGAGATATGCATTATCCTGAAACTATGGAGGATGCACAAGCTGCACATCGTCGTGTGTCATTTGATAAACTATTGTGAGTACAGCTTTCATCGATTATGCAAAGACAACAGTATCAAAAGTGACATGTATTTGATGCACAAAAACTGGATTGGAATGTAGTAAAAGAACTGGTTGATGCATTACCATTTACACTCACACAAGCTCAAAAGAAATGTATCAAAGCAATTGTGGAAAATTTACACGAAACAAAACCAATGCTTCGTTTATTGCAATGAGATGTATGAAGTGGGAAAACCATCGTTGCAGCAATTGCAGCATACTATGTGATCAAAAAGTATTGATGACAAGTGGCATTTCTCGCGCCTTTGGAAGTATTAGCACAGCAACATTATAGAAGTATATCAAAAATCTTGTTACCATTGTGAATTCGTATTGAGTGTCTGACATGATCAACTCCTGCAGCAGAAAAAAAGAGAATCAAGTGATCTCTCAAAGCAGGGAATACTCATGTAGTAATTTGAACACATGCATTGTTGCAAGATGATATAGAATATAAGAAATTATTTTTTGTAGTGATAGATGAACAACATAAATTTGGAGTTCGTCAGAGATGATTTTTCAAGAAATTCTGATCTCCACATATTGTACAAATGACTGCGACACCAATTCCACGTTCTATGGCACTAGCATTTTTTGGTGAGTTTGATGTAAGTACAATTGATGAAATGCCAGCAGGGAGAAAACCAATTCAAACTAAGATAGTTTCAGAAAGTGAATATAAAAAATTAAAACAACGAGTGCTTACAAAATTATCACAGGATCAAAGATTATTTATAGTGACGCCATTGATTGATGAAAGTGAAATTATGATTGAATTAAAATCAGCAAAACAAGAATTTGAAGAAGCAAAAATGTTGTACCCAGAACTTGCATGAAAGATATGATTGATGCATGGGAAAATGAAACCTGCAGAAAAACAAGAAGTTATGGATAAATTTAAAAAAGGCGAGTATATGGTATTGGTATCAACTACTGTAATTGAAGTAGGTATTGATGTACCTGAGGCGACAATCATGATTATTAAAAATTCTGATAGATTTGGTTTAGCTCAGTTACACCAATTGCGTGGTCGTGTATGAAGAAGTGATGTACAATCATATTGTTTCCTAGAAACGAAACATAAAGCATGAGACTCATATCAAAGATTACGTGCAATGGAGGAGTATAACGACTGATTCAAATTAGCAGAGTTAGATTTGAAATATCGTGGCGCATGAGAATTTTTATGAACTCGCCAAAGTGGAGTGACTGATATACCATATGAGATGATGTCTGATACAAAATTTTTGGAACTCATTCAACAAACAGCAATTTCATTATTGGAAAAATATCCTTGATTAGTTGGGTTGGAAGTCTTACAGAGTCAAGTAAAATCTATAGAAGGTGAGTTGTTGGTGTAGTGAGCGCTACGCGCTAGAAATAAGAAATAAGAAATAAGAGTGACCCTTTTAAAGATAGTGATATATTTCTTGATTGCTTTGCGGAGTTTATACTGAGCACAGCGAATGTACTCGCAATGACAGATGAAGGAGACTTATTGGTTTAAAAGGATTAGATCCCGGGTCAAGCCCGGGATGACAAGATGACAATAAAAAAAATCCTCCTGTAAAAAACAGGAGGTGGTGGTGAGTACTGGGTACGCCGTACAATATTTTAACTACTTTGCAGTTTGTAATTTTGCAACCATACTTTGTGTTGCCCATGGATGTACTCGTAAACGAGCTTCATCTATGAGTTTATTAGTTGTTTTGCATCTTCCATAGGATTTATCCCGAATACGAGCATATGCTTTTGAAATATTCTCAAGTGTTGTAATAATTCTGGATCTTTGTAGGTTTAAATTTTCTTTTTCACTACTTACTGATGAGCCATCTTCACT
>JAYTKZ010000038.1:0-10090 GCA_043729885.1 bacterium | reverse complement strand
GAGAGATATCTGAATCAAGTATTACCATCTACACTTGAGTTATTTTCAAAAAATCTAGAAAATACTATGTGCCAATTATTTCTTTCAAGAGAAGATGATGACTTTTTTAAAAAAAATAGTATAGAGAGACCGGTCTCTAAAAAAGGGTATGTTCAAGCTGGATTGGATGAAGCGATGGAGTTTTTGGGAACAAATGATGTATCTGTGTTTATATGTGGGAAGCCCGAAATGGTAGATGATGTGAAAGCAATATTAATTGAGAAATGAGTAGATGTGAAAAATATTAAATTTGAGAAATACTAATTTCAGTGAAAAAAAACTCCGTGAAAAACGGAGCTCATAATAATAATAAATTTTATGCTGCCTTGTAAGTAAATGAATTTCCTTTTCGCATAATTGAAACCGAAGTATCTTTTCCTTGTATCCATTGATTTTCATCTATATTGGGTAACTGGGGGAAATGATTCAACATTAGTATTTGATGAAAACTCAGTACTTTTGTTTGAGGAGTGTGCTTTGTTAACTTGCCAATCGGATCAAATAATACAAACGCTAATACATCTGAATGTGTTGTGCTATATGCTGTTTTCCAGGTACCATCCATTATATGTATATATACATCATATTTATTGTTCTTATCATGCAATAATCGCAACATCATATGTTCTGTATATGTGAAAACGAATGATGGGTTGAGTATTGCGCAGAAAAGAGTGCATCCTAATGCTACATAAAATAATACTGGTATGCAAATGAACAGTGTAGTCAGTCCAATCAGTGTGCAAATGATACGAATGCGTAGTTTCCCAATTGAAATTATAATATTTTTCATGTGTTTTAGTTTTTATGGTGTCAGTGTATTATTTTGCCTTCGCTTTTCAATCTCTTTGTGATGTCAGCTTAAAAGCACATCTGGGACTTTGAATCATTCTACTTCTTCGGGTCTGGTGTATTGTGGATATTCTAGGTTTTGCATTGATTGTGCTGGGTCATAACTTTCTATGAGGTGGCTATCCTCTTCTTTGATTACTCATGGGATGAGGCGTGTAATAGCTTCGGCAACTACCATAGATGGGAGTTCTCATCAAAGTGTAACAAATTGTCATAGTGATAGTTTAACGAAATTATCTGGATATTTTTTTTGCATATATTGTTCAAAACGATAATCAATTCACTCATAACGACCTGACACAAAAATGATATGATCGAGTTTGCTATAATCGTATGCGAGTTGTTGGTTAAAGATTGTTGGTGATGGAGAAAGGAAGATTATCTGTCGAGATTTTATCTGTCATTCCGGGCTTGACCCGGAATCTATGGATCCCGCATCAAGTGCGGGATGAAAACGAGAAATCATAGATTCAACCGCGTCAATAATCGGCTGAGCTTTAACGAGCATCCCAGCTCATCCCCCATATATTTCATCATCTATTTGCTTATGTTTGTCTTCACAAAAATCTCTTGGATTGATAATATCAAAAGTAAGAATTCATTTTTCTATCGCTTTTTTAATAAGTGAGGTTTCCAGGAAACTTGTGTATATTTCAGGGAAAATGGTGATAAAGGTTATTTGCATATTTGACAAACTATGAAATAAGACTATAATACATACTATACAACTATTTTGTAATTACAATGGATGTTCCCACACAAAAATATAGTAGAACAATATATTGAAAAATATGGTAAAGATATGATGCAACATGATAAAGAATTATTGTGTCGCATATTACTTAATCCAGAAGCTAAAATATCTGGAGACCTTTTTGAATTACACAATAATCAAGAAGCGCTTGCTTTGGTAGATGAAGTATTGGCTCAAAAAGAATATGAAACTTTTGAAGAGAAAATTAAAAAACTTTGTAGATTACCACACGATAAAGAACTAAAAAATATTTTACATATGCAATATGGAACACAAAGGTGTCATTTTGCTACAATGGATGATATGTATCATATTTTAAAAAACTTTCCAAACATAGATACAGATTTTACACAAAATAGACCTGCTAACTATTATGATCATCTTATTTTAACAAACTCAGAACTTTTAGAAAGATTGTTTGAGGGGGAAGATGAGTCTAGTAAAAAACTTTTTTGAGAATGGGATGAATATATGATACATCGTATGATATTCTTTGAACTCATTAAACCAGTAAGAAGAACTATTTGAGTCGAACCCTTTATTGCTCTTGTAAAAAAATGAGTAATAGAAGATGAAATGGATGAAAATTATATACAATTATATGAGGCAATGAACTCAATGGACCGATTACTTAAAAATAATACTATTGATATAGAAGATATACGCCATCTTGTTAATAAAGTAGAAGTTTATATAAAAAGGAATAGAACACACAAGATTGAAAAGATTGAAAAAAATCTATGAGCTAGACGTATGAGTCTATTACTAGATATTATTTATAATAAAAAACAATTAAAAATACAAAGCTCAATAGTAAGAAAATATTTCAATAATAGTAATATAGATAATATGATTGTCGACTTTTATGAAAGAAATTATACAGATAGTCGAGATAAAATTAAAAAGTTAGCATACATTTTACAAAACAAAGAAATTTTTCTACGAGCATATTTCAATTGATATCTCCAAGTAAAATAATTTTCTGCTTGCAAGGGGGTGGTGTTATCAGTAGATTGAGTCTAGGATATTGGGAGACCGGTCTCTCTACATAACATTTTATCAAATTGTCAATTCTAATGCATTTAAAAAACGAACTTGAACAACGCTGATTTTTGTACCAATCAACAAGTGATGAACTTTTTGACATATATAACAAGGGAAATGAAACATTGTACTTCTGATGTGACCCTACTGCTAAGTCACTCCACTTAGGTAATTTTGTCGTATTTATGAATGCGGTGAATTTTATGAAAAGACACAATAAGTTGATTTTGATTGTCTGAGGTGCAACAGGTATGATAGGTGATCCAAGTGGGAAAGAAGCTGATAGAAATTTTCTTGATGATGAAACATTGAATGGGAATGTCGAAGCTATTAAAACTCAGGTATGATGAATTTTGAAAAACTTAGCAACTTTGTCAGGAGTAGATTTTCAATTTGAGGTAATCAATAATAAAGATTTTTATACAGATATGTCATACTTAGGATTCTTGAGAGAAGTTTGAAAATACATCACAGTAAATCAAATGATGGCAAAAGAAACTGTGAAGAAAAGAATCGAGGATCCGGATAAATCTATCTCATATACAGAGTTTAGTTATATGCTCCTCCAGGGGTATGATTTTGTGCGTTTATATTCTGATAAGGGATGTAAATTACAGATAAGCGGATCTGATCAGTGGGGAAATATTGTAACAGGAATTGAACTCATAAAAAAGAAGTTGGATGGTGAAGCATATGGAATGACATCGCCATTAATTTTGGATAGTTCTGGAAAGAAATTTGGGAAATCTGAAGGGAATGCATTGTGGTTAAATTCGACAATGACTACTCCATTCAAAGTATATCAATACTTCATGAATGTTAGTGATGAGGATGTGTCGAGATTCCTTAGGCTATTCACATTGTTGCCACTACCAGACATTGACAACATAGTTCAAAAGCATAGTGAGAACTTAGCTGAGAGGTTTGGACAGTCTGAGTTGGCGAAGTATGTAACAGAAACAATTCACGGCAAAGTTGCCATGGAAACTGCAGTCAAAGTGACAGAATTCCTCTTTGGTGAGGGTGACAAGTTAGAGCACTTGAAGGAGTTGACGAGTGGGGAAATAGAAGCAGTTGGAAATGAGACCGGTCTCTTTAGACTAGAAAATCAAGATATGTCAATTATTGATGCATTGGTTAATAGTGGATTAGAAGTATCAAGAGGTGATGCAAAAAAATCTATCACTGCCGGAGCTATCTATTTGAATGAAGAAAAGGTTGAAGATGTAGGTGGAATTGTTGATATGAATTCTGCCATAAATGAATGTTTGATATTGAGGAAATGAAAGAAGAATTTTAGAGTGTTAGTGAGGAAGGTTTAATTTAATTTCCTAAATAACTAATGGTTTATATTGATAATCTGAGTAAAATTACACTTTTAATAGAACCGATGTATCAATGAGGCTCACTTTCAAAAGCAAGTTGATTTGTAGTTGAAGAAAATGGGAAAAGTTACCTTATTACAAATTGGCATGTAGTTTCATGAAGAAATGCAGAAACTGGTGTGTGTTTAGATGAGAAGCATTGATCATTACCAGATACTCTTAAAATAAGATTTCATTGAAAAATCGAAAATACTTGGGTTTATAAAGAAGTTGAAACCGCACAATTTTCATTAGAAGTTAATTGTCAATTTGAAAAAAATATAGATGTAGTAGCAATACCACTTGAATGAATTCTAACTAATGATATTGAAGTATACTTATTAGATCTTAAACTATCGAAAACTAATATACGTGTACAGTGTGCAGATCCAGTATCAATAATTTGATTCCTTGATTGAAAGTATTTTCAAGGAATGTACGAATATCCAATTTGGAAAACATGACATATTGCAAGTGAGTTTGATATAGAATATGAGGGTGTAGAAGTCTTTTTAGTTGATGCAACGACTGGTGGAGGTATGTCATGATCTCCAGTATATTTAATACAAAATTGAGTACATAAGAATGAGGGTTGAAATGTAATATTAACTATTGGTGATAAAGAAAGTAGAATAACTCGTTTCTTATGAGTTTACTCAGGCAGAAACTCAGATAAGTATAATGATATTAAGGTTGGTAGAGTATGGAAACCTAAATATATATACGATGCTATTAAAGCTTTAGAGTCTTAATTAAATAACATATGTTCATAAATAAGAAAAAAGATATAATTATTCCTCATACATTTCATGCAAAATTTGCATGACAAATTGGAGCATTTTGGTGAAATGAAATTTTTTGATTACCTACTGATTTAGAAAAATATGATTTCATTTTAGGGGTATCAGATCATGACAGATGATATGATGAATTTGATACAAAAGATATCATGGAGTTAAAAAGCAACAAAGA
This sequence comes from bacterium, assembly GCA_043729885.1. GTDB lineage: Bacteria > Patescibacteriota > Gracilibacteria > Absconditabacterales > Absconditicoccaceae > JBDHUW01. The sequence continues at coordinate 5,065 of JAYTKZ010000038.1, read as the reverse complement.
AGAAAAAGATCTGGCTAGAATCGAATACCTAGAAAAATCTCTTTCAAGAAGAAATAAAAACACAATTGCTGATAGTATTTCACTTTCCCATGTTAAATCATTATCTACAGACTTCACTGAATATATTAGTAAAATTGAAAGTATTATTAGTACTGAATATTGAAAATCTGTAGCACACTTTGATGAAATTCAAACTATTACTAACCTCTTAGATAATATATCATTTGACTGTAGTTTATGAGAAGATATTACAGACACTTATCCTGTAATAAGTAATTTTGAAACAAAAGAGAGTATTGATATTACTTACTCTATTACTGGAAATGCAGTAAGTATATCTCCTCGACCATTTGAAATAGAGAGATTTACATTGGTTCTACCTGGGTATAGGAAAGATAGATATCCTGAAGTGTTAGAGTTAGAATCAATTATTTTCGAGTTTAATATTGATAAATAGATTGATCTTTATATCATTTATAAACCATAGATGCTTCTAGTTAAAAACTATCTTGATAAAAGCTCCATACACGGTATGTGAGTTTTTGCATGAGATTATATACCAAAATGAACCATAGTGTGGAAGTATATAAAAGATTTTGATGCGATTATTCCAGCAAATAAACTCTCCTCTTTTCCTGAGATCGCACAAAAATGGATTGAACACTACTGATATCTAGAAAATGGTAATTATATTTTATGTATGGATGATGCAAAATTCTTCAATCACTCAAAAAACTACAATGTAGATGATAAGTGGTGATCAGAAACAACTATTGCCAATAGAAATATCAAAAAATGAGAAGAAATATTATGTAATTATGAATCTTTTGATGAAATAGCTATGAAAAAATTAGGATAATATTGTCTTGTAATCAAATACCCAAACACTACTACCATCTATAGCTATGCCAATACATCATGTACAAAAAAGTCTCACAAAATTGTGGGATTTTTCATTAATTAGAATTCTTGACGATTATTTCTTGATTGAAAGTATTCTCCCCATCTCCTCTAATCCTATCTCCTCTAGTCTTTTATTTTCTAAGTCTTTGGGGAGGTAGAATTTTTTTGATCAGTATGAGATGTATAGTAATGATTCTTGTCATTCTGTCTTTTCGTCATTTTGTCATTCACGAGATCCTTCGCTTTGCTCTGGATGACGAGTAGTTTTTAATTTCCTCATTTTGTCATTTTGTCATTCATTAGATTGCTTCGCTTTGTTTATGACACTAGCATTAATAGTTCCCTCGACAAGCTCGGGATGACGTGAGGCCATCTTCCACGACTTCCCCAACGTCTTTCTTTTATATCCAGAAATTTTATCTAACAGCCAGACCATATCGTCATACGCAAATGCTGGTGTTTGAGCTTTGACAATCAATGAGAAAATAGCTGACTGCACCTTTGGTGCAGGCGAAAATGCTTTCGCAGGTACAGTTTTGATATGTTTTACAGTATATTGATAGTTCAATAACCGCCACAGGAAGCTCTTTTTAGCAGCATCTGTCCTAATCTTATCAGCAACCTCTTTTTGGACCATAAATACCCCAGCTGGGAACTTGGCATTTCATCATCAAAAAAACTTTGTAATGAGCGGTGATGTGATATAGTAAGGTAAATTACCAACTACAATAGTTTGTACTGGATTTCGTCACTTTTGTTCTAGGAGAGAAGCCGTATCTAGGGCCAAAGCATCACCCATTATCAAATCAATTTTGTGATTTCAGGGAGGGGTTGAAGAGACCGGTCTCTCTATAGATCATTCTCATTGATTGTCAATAGAGTCAGATTGAAGGTATTGTTGAAGATGAGGTACAAATGTTTGATCCTTTTCAAGCAAAACCAATGGTTTATCTACAATGGCGATAAGTTTTTTTGTTAGTGCTCATTTACCTGGTCAGATCTCTATACACTGCTCTAGTTTCAAATCAGTACAAAGCTGAGCCACCTTTTGGGCTATTAGTATAGTATATGTAGAGTCTTTGAGAAAGTTCTGTCAGAGGTATGAAGGCATTAGGCTAGAATAGAGAGACCGGTCTCTTTAGGAATAAATATGGTCGTTTGTCAATACTATCGACCAATTGGTGCTTGAGGGGATTATTTTGAATGTATTTATAACAGTCTAGAAGATATTCATTAGTTTCAATAGACTTTGCTTTGTACCTTCATTCAAAAATAGGGATTCATCTAATGTTATTATATTTAACTTTATAGTAGTTTGCATAAGATCATTGTATTCTTCTCATAAACTCTGCTATATATAATCAATCTACTTCTTGTTGTAAGAGAAAATGAAAATGATTGGGCAATAAACATAATATGTAGACACACACCATTGGGTATTCTTTTTGACACTCATCTACAATGTTGAGATATTTTTCATAGTCATAATGCGAATGAAAAATTATTTGTTTCATATATCCTCTATTGAATACATGATAATAATGACTTGCACTATAGTCTAGACGGTAGTTGCTCATTTAAATAGGTAAGAGTAAAACCGATCCTATCTATCTAAACAATTATAGAAAACTACTGACAAAACTAAGAATAATTATCTAGAGAGACCGGTCTCTTGTCTTAGAATAAAAAAAGCCCTTCTTCCGAAGAAGAAAGGCTTAATTTTAGAATCGATAGTCAAACGATTAGTAAGTCTTGTTAGCTTGAAGCTTAAGACCAGCTGATGCTTGGTATCCAAGTGCAATAGACGCAAGTGTTTGAGTAGATGCATCTGAGAATACTTGTGTGAATCCTAAGTTATCAATTGTGAAGTTTCTTATTCTTGTTCCATTAGCTGGAGACGCGATGTAAGAAGTTGTCAATTGAACTTTGATTGTAACATCTCCACCTGGAGCTACTTCTAATGGAGAAGCAAATGTATATGAACCAGTAGCAGCAATAGTCATTTGTGCAGCTTGTGGGTTTGAATTTACGTATACATCAGCAACTTTACCGTAGAAGTCACCTGTAGTAGTAGCGTTAGCTACGTATGCAAATGAGTCAGCTCTAAGAGTGTTTGTAGTAGAAGGATTAGTAATCTTGAATTCAATAATTTTGAAGTCATCACCTACTAAATCTACTCCAACCAATTTAGGATAAGAAGCTACAACATAGTAGTTACTAGACAATGTTACTGTAGTTGCTTGGAATGCTGTAGGATTAACTACACCACCAATTGTACCAGCAGTAATATATGTTCCAGCGTTAGTTGAGAATAATCTTGTTCCTTGATATTCATCAGTGTATGATGAATCATTGTATGTAGTTGCAAGAGATATGTTGAACTCACCAGCAGAAGCTGAATTGTTGATTGGGTTGATTGTACCGAATACATCAAATGATTTAGATGCTCCAGCTGCAACCTTAGTTCCAGCAACAAATGAAGTGAATTTAGCGATATCGTTTGCGTTTGTTTCAGTGTCTCTAGAAGATTCAGAAGATACAGTATTACCAAGAGAATCTTTGATTACTAGATTAGATACTTGATTTCCTGCGTTAGCAGCAAATGCACCTGTTCCAGTGATTCTGATGTAAAGACCTCTAACTTCTAATTCGTCATTAACAGCTTGAATATTAATTGTACCAATTTTCTTAGTTTCACCAGCAGTCACGAATGATTGTGGAGGTACTGAAGAAGTACTGTTTATTACAGCAGTTCCACCTGAAATCACGCTAAGTGTAGCAGAAGTTGCAGGAGTTCCTGTTGGAGTTACATTGTTTGAAGTAACATTATCAATTACGTCACCTGGGTTGAATGATACACCGAATGTACCAGTATTTGGAGCTGAAATAGTTGACAAGAAGTTACCTTCGAATGTAAGACTTACTGGTTGATCCTTCACTACAAGGATGTTTAATCCGTTGAATGTAGTAGCACCATTTAGAGTCTTAGTAGCGATTGAATTTGATCCATTTTTCAAAGTAACAGATATACCATTGTTGAATGCAACGTTAGAAGCAGTCAAAGTGATAGATCCAACTTTGATTGGATTGTTTTGATTGTTTGACAATCTTACACCGTAGAATACTTTGTTTTGAGCATTGTTTGTAGTATAAACTACAGTTCCAAGGCTATCAAACTTACTAACTGATAGTGTAGAATTGATAAGAGATACAGCTGATCCAGCAATGTTACCAATAGATGATGATACATTGTTTTGATTAGACACGTATTCTTTTCTTGTGAAACTAGATCCATCAAGAGAACCGAATGTGAATGGTCCTGCTGGAGATGTAGCATTTGTATATACATCAGCATAAATTCTTACAGCAACTGTACCATTAACTGTAACTGAACCGTCGAATTCTGCAATAGCATTGTTCGCAGCAGTTACTGCATCTGGAGTCCATGTAAATACTGAAGCACCGATTTGTAAGTATACTTTTTTGAATGCATTATCGATAGTAGCTGAACCAGCTGTAACGTTAAGAAGAACATCTTCTAACAAGATAGCTTGTTTAGCTTGGATAGTACCTTTCATAAGTTCTACTTGAAGTGCACCTGGAGATACTGATTGAGAAAGAGAAAGAGAGTTATCTCTAGCAAATCTCAATTCACCACCAGCTACTGTATATTGGTTAGCAGTTGTAGTATCATTAGCTGCGTTAGCAGTGATAACTACTGCTGTTCTAAACCCAGTATTAGATTCTTTAGCATTTATATCAGTTGTTTGTCTTAGAGTGAACTTGTAAGTATCACCAGAAGCATTTTCAACTGAAGCTATATCACCTTGGATAGTATAAGAAGCAGTTTGTCCGTCATTAATTGTATCAGATACAACAAATGTTACATCTCTACCATTTATAATAACTGTAGATGAAACAGTGCTACCAGCTCTCAAAAGTTTGAGATTAGTAAGACCATCAGTTACATCTCCATTACCAACATTTCTGAAAGTAATAGCTTGTAAGTTAGCATTTATTGTATTTGAACCAACATTTTGAAGTTGGAATTTTCCAAGTTCAACTGTTGTTTCATTTCCTTGGTAAGTAGTCAATACATTTTGATTAGTAAATGTAATTGAACGAACTGAGTAATTAGCAGTTCTAAGTGTTGGTGTTTCTA
>JAYTKZ010000037.1:0-4937 GCA_043729885.1 bacterium | reverse complement strand
GAGGATCTGTATAGACCATTCAAGGAAAAGAAAAATACGAAAGCGACAATTGCAAAGGCAAAAGGATTGGATCCACTTGCTGTGATTTTGCGTGCTTGTACTATGACTCTCGAAGAGTTTGAACTCGAAGCTGAGAAGTTTATCAAAGATACAGGTGACAAGAAAACATCGGTAGCTACTATCAAAGAAGCTATTCAAGGTGCTAAGGATATCGTGGCTGAAGAGGTGAGTGATGATCCAAAATTGCGTGATGAGATTCGTGGATTTGAAGAGAACAATGCAATCCTGAATACAAAACAAACGAAAACGTTTGAAGAGAATGGAGTATACAAGATATATGGAAATTACACAAAGAAAATTGCTGACATGCCATCTTATGCTTACTTGGCTGTAACGAGAGCAGAGGACGAAAAACAGTTGTCGCTATCGCTCCAAGTTGGTTATACCAACATCTTGCAACAAGCAAAAGCTTTCTTCGTTCCAAAGAATGCAAATAGTGTGATGTCATATTTGATTGAAGCAATTGAGGATGGATTAGAAAGATTATTGTTACCTTCAATTGAAAGAGAAATTAGAAGTAACAAAAAACGTCGAGCAGATGAAGCAGCTATCAAAGTATTTGGTGATAACTTGAAACATTTATTATTAACTCCTCCAGTGAGAGGGCTTACAGTACTTGGGTTTGACCCTGGATTTAGAACTGGATGTAAGTTAGCTATCGTTGATGAAACAGGGAAATTTCTCTACAACGACGTAATCTATCCTACAAATGGTGATGTGCAAAAAGAACCATCACAAAAGAAATTATTGGAAATGATCAAGACATACAAGATTGATTTAATTGCTATCGGAAATGGTACTGCATCTCGTGAATCAGAAAGATTTATCAGTGAGTTTATCAAGCAACATAAACTTGATACAAAATATCTTATCGTTTCAGAAGCAGGGGCATCAGTATACTCTGCATCACAATTGGCACAAGAAGAGTATCCAACGTTAGATGTAACAGTAAGAGGCGCAATCAGTATTGCACATCGTGTACAAGATCCATTAGCAGAACTTACTAAAATTGATGCGAAATCAATTGGTGTATGACAATACCAACATGATGTAGATCAAAAATTACTTCTCGAAAAATTGGATGAAAAAGTAGAGGATGTAGTAAATAGTGTTTGAGTAAATGTAAATACAGCAAGTTATACATTGTTGCAATATATTGCGTGATTATCAGTAACGATTGCAAAAAATATCGTAATCTATCGTGATGAAAATGGTGCGTTTACCAGCAAGGCACAGTTGAAAAAAGTGAAAGGATTGGGTCCAAAGGCATTTGAGCAGTGTATTTGATTCTTGCGTATAGTAGGATGAAAAGAACCATTGGATGCTACAGGAATTCATCCAGAAATGTATGACAAAACATATGACATCCTCGAAAAAGAATTAACAATGAAGATTGATAAAAAACATCCATTAGTATTGCCATTGGATAAATCAGCTTTTGCTGGTATAGATGAAAAGAAAATTGCAGCATGGGCAGCGCAGTATGAAATAGGGTTTGAAACATTATCAGATATTATCAGTGAACTCCAAAGACCTGGGTTAGATCCTCGTGAGAATATGGATCCACCATCATTCAAATCAGATGTATTGGAAATAACAGATCTAGAAATTGGAATGAAATTAGATGGAGTAGTCAGAAATGTAACAGATTTTGGTGCATTCGTAGACATCTGATTACATAGTGATGGATTAGTACATAAATCTCAAATAGCAGACCGTTTTGTATCTCATCCAAGTGATGTGGTATCTGTAGGAATGCAAGTTCAAGTAACAGTTTTGGAAATTGACAAGGAAAGAGAAAAAGTATCACTGAGTATGAAAACATGAGATAGTAGTGGACAATCAAGTGCTCCAAGGACAAATAAGCCAGCACCTAGCGAAAAACCAGCAGGAGATACAGGATTAAAAAGTAATATAGTATGGGGATAATTTTTTGACACACAGTATATATTCTCTATAATAGAGATATGAATAAAAAAGATTTCAATACTAAAAAGGTTAAAAATATAAGTGTTGCTTCTTGTGTTAAAACAAAAGAAGAACTTTCTAGTGATATTTTCATCATGGATTGAAAGTTATATTTTGATGCAATGTTAAATCAGAAACTTGCAAAAGCATTCCATGATCTAGTTGCAAGACTGAAAAAAGAAGAGAATTTTGATATCAAGGAATATAAAATATCACATAGATTTAGTTGAAGTACTGCAAGATGATTACCATGGGATACTATTGATAAAAGAGTGAAAAAAGAGTTAGTACAGCTGTTGGAGGATAATGGAGTATACCCATATACGACGTAATACATATTTTTTGCATAATTCCCTATTCTCATTATACTTATTGTATTATATATACTAAACAAAAATAAATGACGAGAAGATATATACTTACTATAATAGGTATTGGTATTACATGCATATGACAGGTAACAGTAGCAGCATGAGGTTTTGTAATTGATAAATATCATGTCGATATGACACTATATCCAAACTGATCAATGGATATACAGGAGACAATCGACACAAATTTTTTTGAAAAAAGACATTGAATAATAAGAACCATTCCTATTAGAGATAACGCATGAGATTATACAAGTATTAGTGATATTACTGTAATAGATGCTCCAGTTGCTAGTTACGATATAGACAATATAAATTATATATTAAAAATATGAGATCCAGATGAATATGTATTATGAAATAAAACATATACAATTACTTATACAGTAGAAAATGCTATAAAACAGTATCTTTCATGAAGTAATACAACAACTTGATGACGACAAGAATTATACTGGAATATTGTATGAACAAAGTGGGATACAACAATCGGGGAAGTAAGTTTTACTATTTCGTTACCAAAAAAGCATATTTTCTGAAGTGGTAATATGTTTCTAATGTATTGATATCAATGAGCTACTGGTAAAAACAATTCTTTTGTAAAACAACAAATATCAAGTTGAGTAATTATATGAGGAGTTACACAAATATTACAACCAAATCAGTGAGTTACAATATGACTACAATTCCCACTATGATATTTTTCATTTGAGACATGATATTATGACATGTTTTCAACCTCACTCTACGGTGATTTCAACGATGATGTATCATCATATGAAGATGTATCTACAATATCGTCAGATGATATTGTTTGATATATAGCATTCTGATGATTTATCTTTCTAAATATACTTATTACCGTTTTGATAAATCAATCAAAGTATAAAAAGAAAAATAGGAAAACAAGTAAATGGTCAAGTAATAAGGCGCTAACTGTATATTATACACCGCCACAAGAGCCGCTACCACCAATTGTATTTGGGTTTTGGTATTTTGAAAATAATCCCAAAATATTTGCATCATTGATATATTACCGAGGGGATATGTGATATATTATTATAAAAGATACTACGCATAAAGATAATAACATCAGTGATAAAATAAAATCATATTTCAAAAATACAAGACATATTACAACTATGGATAAAAAAATTACTACTATGATGGATAAAGTAGTAGACTGAATGGCAAATGGGATGGATTCAATTTTCGGTAAACTAATATGAGCACGTTTGAAAGATTTTGACAATATGACATTTACAAAAACAGTTATAAAAAGAAATACAGTAGCAAATATAGATAATATAAATGATATGCTTCTTAATATTCTCTTCTCTCAAGATGATGAAATTGAGGTTGGTTGATATCAGTATTCTGACATCGAAGCTATGTTTAACTATCTAATGGCGGAAGTAAAAAAAAGTGACATATGTAAGGCAAAGAACTTTATAATACCCTGATATACGCTTACAGAAAAAGGAAGTATACTTTTTGAACAACTTCGTTGATATAAAGATTATCTTGAAAAAGTAGAAAAGCCTGTACTAGAAAATGAACTTAAAAACAATCCTAACTATATTAGTAAAATATTACCACGAGCTACACTCTTTTGATTTGAAAGTAGAATACTGGATATTGCAAAAGATCTAATGACTGATTTCCCATGGTACTCAACTAACTCAAATTCATCATCTCTTACAGATTCACTGTCATTCTTAACTACAAGTTTAATTAGCACTTCAACTCCACCAGTTACACATTCTAGTAGTAGCTCTAGCAGTAGCTGATTCAGTAGTTCAAGCAGTAGTAGTTTCTCTTCAAGTTCATCAGGATGAAGCTCAGGATGAGGTGGAGGATGAGGTGGAGGAAGTAGTTGGTAGATTTTTTGCATAATTCCCTATTCTCATTATACTATAGACAGTTTATTATCTATATACAAACACATGAAAAAACTTCGATATGTGACTGCAGCTACATTCTCATTGGGACTATTAGGATTAATCCTATTCACATTTGGGCAAATATCTTGGAATATCTATGGTATTGGATTCTATCAAAATGAATCAATGTTACTTTTGGCATGGATTATGTTAATGTTTGGAACTGCTGGGTACTATGGTGTGATGAGTGCAGTTCTGTATCCTGCTGCAGTTAAAAAAAGACGAGAAGGTGGGAAATGGGATGAGTTTTAGGGAGTAGTTAATAGTAAATAGGGAATAGTGGGTTTGGTGCTCACTATTTTTTTGTCATTCCGGGCTTGACCCGGAATCTACTGCAAGAACTATGGACCCCGGATCAAGTCCGGGGTGACAAGTTGGAGAGTTCGGGTGACAGTAAATTAAATACAAACACTCTAGCATTGAAAATCGAATAATAATCTGTATATCAGACGCTATGAAAACATATCAAAGAGTGACTTTTGGAATCATAATGTTTTTTTTTATAGTTTTGTTGACTGTATATACTACATACTGATTACAGGATATTTTTCCGCAGACAACTACAGTATTGCGAATATATCAAGTACGAGGTATA
>JAYTKZ010000036.1:0-5398 GCA_043729885.1 bacterium | reverse complement strand
TTTACCTATCTTTTTAACTGATTGCTTATCAAGTTTTGCTGGCCATTGAGCAACTAATTTTGCCATAATTGCATCCATACCACCAACATTGATCTTTTTGAAATCTTTTTTGAAATCTTTAGCTTTTTCTGTATCACCATCTGCTACAATCAATGCTAATGCTCCCTTAATCCCTGCATCAGTTGTAATATCAAATCTTTCTCCACTAAGAACAAATTCATGTCCTTTGAGTTGATAGTTGATATGAGTTGATTCTTCTTGTCATTCGTACTTTTCTGGTTGTTTCTTTTGAGGTTTTTGGTTTTCTACTTTTGCTGGAGTATTTACTACTACATCTGGAGTGGTAATTTTTTTCTCTGGAGTTTTTACCTTCTTTTCTGGTATAATATCATCTACTTTATCTTCAATAGGCACATTACCTACCTCTACTAGTTCAATATCTTGTAGTGGTTTACCATACTTTGCGCGTAATTCATTGCGATTGAAATTAAGTTTAGGGTTTACTAGTACAAGTGGTGGATTAGTTAAAGTGTATGTATCCATTCAATTTGTAATAGTATACTTATCTCCACGCACAGTAAGAGTTTTCTTATCAGCTGATAATTCTCATTCTAATTCTTTAGTAAATGAGTCTATAGTCACTGGTAATTCTTCTTTACCTGTAGGAGCAGTATTAGCAAGAGTATTTTGTTTATCTTTCACTACTATAGTTGTTTTTACTACTTCTACCTTGTCTAATTTTCCAACTCCTACATCAGTACCTTTAATCTGTGTATATGAGTGAGTATGGTTAGCATCTACACTTAACTGCGTAATAAGTGATTCAAGTTCTGGTTTAATTGCAGTAATGATTGCATCTACCTCTTCTTCATGAGATTCATGCAACTTTTGAAGCTCGATTAGCATAGCTACAAGTTCTCAAGCTTCTTGATCATTACCTCCTACTTCCATACGCTTATCTCAAACTATAAGAAAAGTTTTTGACTTTTCCTTTCAAGAGCCTTTTTCAACTTTTATTTTCGTTGAAATTTCGTTATTAGCATCGAAAATATCAGCCGCCAATAGAGGAAATTTAGCTGCAAGTTTCTCTCTAATATCAGCTGTGAGTTTCTCATCTTTTAGATGTAATTTCTCAAGATTATTAGCATCAAATGCCTCTAGAGATTTTTTTTCCATTGTAGTCATGGTTTTTTATGCAAGAGAATAAATAATGATTATCTTTTCTTTTTAAGACTAATATAATTGTTATAGAGTCTTTCTAATCGAGAATTAAATTTTACATTAGCTTTTGATTTATAAATTTCATTGAAGAATGGCACTAGTAATTCTTTATGTTCATGGGCATTATCAGCATTTACAATAATTTCATTACCCTTGAGGTCATATAATAGTATAGATTGTACTCATTCATGTCCTTCTCCATCACCTTCTAACGATACTAATCCTCATTTCTTCTTGTATAGTTCAACTGCCCATCACATATCTATTTGTTTGATATTTGGTAAATTGATATTACCAGTCCCACTAAAGAGTGATTCCAGTTGTGTATTCTTTGAGATTTTTGTATCTTCATTATAATCACTTTGAGGGATTGAGTTAAATTCAGGTAGAGTTAAGTTTCCCATAATACGTACTAGCGATTTCAATGTTTCCTCATCACTTTCTAAGAAATTATATAATATCAGTGATTTTACTTTCCCCTTTGCTAGGATATCAGTCTTCGATTTATCCCAAGTTGAAGTATGCAATCTAAGATCCACTAAGTTTTGCATCTTATTATACGCATTGAAGTGGTATTCTTCAGTATTTCATTCGCCTAACTCAAGCCATACACCATAGTAATTTTGCAATGCATACTCCATGTCTTCTTCAGTTACATTGTTATATCATGCTATACCACGGTTATTATATCTATCATATTTTTGTTTTTTCTTATTCACTTGTTCGTTTGTAAAGAATCAATCTGTTTGAGGTGGACGACCAAAATTGAAAGTATATTTTCATTCTGTTCCCATTTTTGTATACGAAAGTGCATTTGTTGTCACTGTAGCATTTATTTTATTTATCCACTCTTGTTCTTCTTTTTGTAGTGATTCAATTCCATCAAGGTTGATTATAGTATATTGATCATTATTAAACACTTTTGCTAAACTACGATATGCATTTTTACCCAATGATAAGAATCACATATCAAGTGCTCCACCTGGATTAAGTGACTTCCATTTTGTAATTGCTGCTTCAAATGCTTCGTTTGAATTCCATGGGAATGCTTTACAACGAGGAAGATGCAATGGACCAGGAATACCAAATAATTGGTTAGCTTCTGCTTCTGATAAACGATTAGCATTGTATGTTACTGCATATCCTTTTGCGAATTGTTGACGATGTGTAACAAATTTTGCCAATGCATTTAAACCATAGTTATTAACTGAATCCTTGTAGTTAACTGTATTTGAATTATCGAGTTCTCCTTCTGTATCTAATATAATATGTTTCTTTAAATTTCACATTGATTCTACTACGCGAGTGAAGTTTTCAGGAGAATACGCTTGTTTCATTAAATTAAGATTAAAACGAACTTCTTTGATATTTGCATTTGCGTTCAAATTATCTATCAAACGCATAAATAATTCTGGAGTAACATATACCAATGAGTTAAAGTGTGCTTTATCGCTTGTATAGATATAATTTCCTTTCTTGTCTTTTCTTGAGAAGTGTTCTACGATAGATTTATTCTTTTCGTTTATTACTTTAACTTTTGTAAGATGTCCCATATAACGATACATTTCATAGAGTGTATTATCTTTATCGATTGCATCAAGAATCATACCATCAATTTCTGCTTGGGTCATACCATCTAGATCATTCCCTTCCAAATCAAAAGGCTGTCCAGTTTTATCAAAATCTTGTATAAGGTTCTCTAATTCTCTCATTTCTTTTGAATCTAGATCTCCATATATCTCATTAGCATATTGATCATTAAATACTTGTTTAGCACTATCTTTTGCAGTTTTAGTTCCTAAAGTTATATCATTTAGGTCCGTAGCATATTCCACACGTTTACTAAATGCATAAATTAATTTCATTTTTTCTTCTTTCGTTGAATCTGCAGCAAGATCAGTTGCTATATTTCTAATAAGTTTAAACAGACGATATTTTATTGTAAATTGTTGTGATTTATTACTTGCTAGTATTTTACCCAAGATTTGGCTTACTCAATCAATATCTTTCTTTTCTATAATACCATCCAATATATGAATATTTGCATCAATTGTTTTGTCTTCTAGATTAAATCATGCTGTTTTATCTTCTGTAATTGATGTAGAAAGTACTTTGTTATCAACTAATAATTTTGCAAATTCAATCGCATCTCTTTCGTCTTGATTCTTTATAGGAGCTTTTGGATCAGCAGCTTCAGATGTGTATTTTCTTCTATTATAATACTTTCACAATACATCAAAGAACTCATCAACCTTTGCCATGCGTTTATCTTTATCAATATTTGGATTTTTAATATACATAATATTATTTGATACAACTTCTGCGTTAAAATTGTTTTCCACGCTACTAATAAGTTGATCTTTTGTTAAATCACTATTTTTTCAACCAATTGCATTGTTTTTAACAAGTGGTAAATAATATGTATTATAGAGTTCATATGCCTTATTATTGATATTCAATGTATCATCATCCTCTAACTTTAAGAAATTATATCAGAAAATATTTTCGATTTTCTTGAGGAAAAGCTCTTTTCTTGATTCTCTATCACCACGAAGGAAATTCACAGCAATTTGACGACGTTTAGATTTATCTTGAAGATCTACTTCGATAAAGTGCTTAAGTTCTTCTAAATCACTTTCAGAAAATGTTAAATCATTAGCATCAAAGATCTTCAATGTGAACGGATATCCATACACCGCAAGTGGGTTGTTTGAAGTATCCAATGCTACTGTAGCAGTTTTTGAAGTTTTGATAGGTGATACAACACTATCCTTTAGTTGAGTAACCTCTCCTCTTTTCACTACAGTTCTTTTTAACGCAGGCTGCTTTTTTTGAGCATCTGCATTTGTTGCTGCAAGTGTTAGAAGCGTTAGCAATGCTGTCATTTTCATGATAGATGCTTTAGTCTTCTTAGAAGAATTTATCGCATCTACATTACGATGTACATCATTAGAATGTGATAGTTTTCTGTTGTTAGCCTTCATGCTGATAAACAAAATAGTAAATATGAATATATTATATGTATAATAATTATATTTGACTATTTTCTACTCTATGATTGAACAATTATGCAAACAAAAAGCACCAATTATATTAAAAATAGATAAATATATTTACACTCTTGATTTTTTATATATAATACATATGATTGAGTCACAAAAACCAAAAATATGAAAAGAATAATAATGCTGACATTGGTAATCGCTATGGCAACCATAGGGTGTAATGTCATTAAAAAAGGGCAATCTAGTAAGCCGAAAGTGACTAGCGAGTTAGCGAAATTAATTGACGAAGAGTATGCAAATCTGGATGAGCAAGCAATTCCAGGCGTTGTGAGAGCAAGACTGGGGGAAACCAAGCTATCAAACGCAGAAATCGTTGATAGTGTCTTCAAAGAGACAACCAAGGGGAAGCTGGATACTATTCCATTTATGGTATGGGAAGAGGTTGAGAAGTTCTTAATGGAACACATTGAAGACAGTAAGTATCAGGTATATCAGTTTGATATGGCTGATATATACGACCAAGTCGTATATCTACGAACAGAAAGGGAGAAAAAAGAAAAAAAAGGACTTCCAAAAGTAAAAAATGGTGAACGGGTTATTTCCATTGCTGGTAGGGATTATGCCCTGGATATAGCCAGAGAAATCCGAAAGATTTATACTAATCTGCGAAGTCAATTTAAAACAAAAACCCAAACTCGCTTAACGGTAAATGGGTATAAATCATTGAAAGAGCAGATTATTGCTATCGCAAAAACTTCACTGAATACGAATATCAGTGCATACAAAGAAATGTTAAGAAAGCGATTAGATAAAATGCTATAAATAATGAAATCACTATATTACGCTAGAGAGGTCTTCCCCTCTAGTTTTTTTATGCAACATTTGCTCAATCCAAAGCAATACCCAATTGAATTTCACCATTCAGATCTCACAATTCCTTTCTTGTTTTAGCATATGTTCAATCTAAAACTTCTTCCTTAGGCGGTATTTTTTCTATTGTTTTATTTTTTTCATCTATCTCAGTATTTACATCCAGTCGTGGATAACGCTTCAAATATAAACTCTGTGATGGGAAAAGTGACATATTATCAACATAAAAATCGTTTATATTAGTAGGAACATTAGGTTTCTGAGCATTCATTTGATGTACACAGTTTTCAAATTTTACCATA
>JAYTKZ010000035.1:0-4574 GCA_043729885.1 bacterium | reverse complement strand
ATATTTGAATAGGAACAGGTGATGATTTGCGTTCATTGTGGCAAGAGTGATGATTAAAGACAGAAATGCTCGTCAATAAAAGTGCATATACTAAGTTCTGGAGAAGTTTTTCAAGGAAAGATGCAGAGAGACTATGATTTGTTCCACCGAAAAATTTTATAACTGCTATCAAGATTCTTGGTTGAAATACTGGTGCAAGATCATCAATGAGGCACATAGTATATAATATAGCATATATAGAGTCATTACTGGGTAATACTATGTATACATGAGATACATTTGAATGATATAATGTTACAGCATATGAAGATAATTACATTAGTATAGGGAAAGGTGATGATTTGCGTTCATTGTGGAAATCGTGAGTATTAAAACCAGAAATGCTCATTAATAAAAGCGCTTACACAAAGTTTTGGCAAAGTTTTTCACATAAAGAAGCAGTAAAAGTGTGATTTATTCCACCAAAATCACTGACAACTACTATAAAGTTACTTGGTGGGCAACCTACCTCAAGACATAATATAAATACAGGCTCATTATATACTGTAGAGTATATAGAAGCATTACTACAAGATATTCCATATATATGAAAAGAATTTAACAAGAAGAATTTTTCTAACTACCCTACTGCTCTCAAAGAGCAATTACAACAATTGTATATGGATTGAATACTTACAGTTGAACACCTAAGTAATCGTCATGTTTATACGGAATATAGAGATAATTTTGCAATACAATATGTAAAGCAATATTGATTTATATTACCTACATCAGTTAGTCAATTAATGCGTATACTAGGAGCAAGTCTAGCTAATTGGAGTATTGAATATAAAAAGTCGTTACTTATGTGAGTAAATCTACCAAAACAAACTAGGAAAAATAAACTAGAGAAAGAAGGTAATGTACAAGAATGGTATTCAAAAGTTAAGGAACTAATAAATACCAATGTAATACCTATTGAAATATGTAAAAGTACATCATACTATCAAAGTTTTGCTACAAATCGGAATCTTTCAGCTAATGCTAAAGAGTATAAAATAGGATTTCCACATAGTTATTATACTTTTATAAAATACATCTGATTTAGTGGGAAATTTTCATATGAAAAGTTAGCTAAACATATAACATGAAAAGAAAATATCGATATTAAATCACCACAAGCAAAGAATATTATTAATCTCTATAATCAAAAGATTCTACACAATGGTCTATGTGGTTCACAAAAATATCAAGATTTTGCTAGTGAACGAAATAATACTCATAATGAAGAAGAAAAAATACCTAAAAATATAATTGATTTATTACATGCATTCTGACACAAGATGAATACTACTATGATCAATCAAGATGCAATAATAGCACTTATTAGATGAGAATATTATAATTCTAATAAACTAGAGAAGATAATTAAGTTTTATGCAACATGACAAATGCCAAAAAGTACAGACACAGGTCCAGCGCGACAAAATTGATATTTTGATTTTGCTAAAAGAATCAATGAGAGTAATACACTCTGATTTTACTTACCTGTATCATATTCGTGATTACTCAATACTGTTGCTCCAAAAAAGAAATGAGCTTGGAAAGCAGATTCACCCATAAGTCATACTATCCTATTCAAACATTTAGAAAGAGTTCGTAAGCAAATGTGAATCCCGATGAAAAAATAAAGTGAGATAATTATAATCTAAAAAATCGCCTCACTACGAGACGATTTTTTTATATGATTTACGAGATCCTTCGGCTGTTGTCACCCCGGACTAGATCCGGGGTCAGGATAACGAGTATATTAATATTCAATTTGCACACCTGGAGACATAGTAGCAGAGATAACAACTTTTTTTACAAGTTTCCCTTTTACTCCAGCTGGTTTAGCGTCATCCAAAGATTTCATCAATGCTTTGAAATTTTCTACTAACTGATCATCAGTAAATGATAATTTTCCTAATGGAGCATGTACATTCCCAGTTTTATCAATTCTGAACTCAATTCTACCTTTTTTAACTTCGTCGATAGTAGCTACTAAATCTTGAGTTACTGTACCAGCTTTTGGAGATGGCATCAATCCTTTTGGTCAAAGAACCTTAGCAACTTTTGCTAAATCTCTCATCATATCAGGAGTTGTAACCATTACATCAAAGTTGATTTTACCAGCTTCAATTTCTTTCACGATTTCACTGTTACCAGCGATATCAGCACCAGCAGCTTTTGCAGTAGCGATTTGATCATCAGCTACATATGCAGCGATAATTATTTTTTTACCAGTCCCGTGAGGAAGTACTGCAGTTGCTCTGATTTGTTGATCGTTGTATTTAGGATCAGCATATGTCTTAGCAGCAACATTGAGTGTTCCTACGAATTTAGAATAAGACATTTTTTTAATCATTGCTACAGCTTCTTCAATACTGTACTTTTTTTCTGTGTCTACAAGCTCTTTAGCTTTGACATACTTTTTTCCTGCTGCCATTGTAATATAAGATAATAATAAAGTAGTGATAACGGTCGGTTTTAAATCGGCCTCCCACATGATATAATAATATTCGCTCCTGTCATCCCGGGCTTGACCCGGGATCTACATAGTTATTCACATAGATCCCGGATCGTAGTCCGGGATGACATACGAATGACTACTAGCTATTTTATTTCAATACCAAGACTCTTTGCTGTACCAGCGATAGAAGTAATGATAGATTCAACTTTGTTTGTATTCATCGCTCCTTTTTTGTGTTCAGCGATTTCAGCTAAATCAGCTTTTGTAAGAGAACCAATTTTTTTCTTGTTTGGTTCAGCTGATCATTGCTTTTGTCCCAACTTCCAAAGAAGTAAGTGAGATGTTAATGGAGTCCCAATTTCTAGTTCGTATGTTCTATCTGAGAACACAGTAATAATAGCTGGAACTTTAACGTCTGCAGGAGCAAACTTAGCTTGTATATCTCTAGTTTTATCGTTGAATTCTTTGATGAATGCTCCAATATTTACTCAGTTTTGCCCCAAGATAGGACCTACTGGAGGTGCTGGTTGTGCTTTACCTGCAACCACATGAAGTGTGAATTGCTTTGTGATTTTCTTTGCCGGAGCCATATTTCGTTTTACAAGTTAGAATATTAAATAGTTTTATATAATCCCCTTATGTATCAGAAGCACACATGCTGGGTACTATGACTGTGGTTGTACAAATATTGATCTAATATGTTTTTTATGTTTTTTATATTGTCATGAGATATCTTGTATAAACCAAAGTTCCTTTCATATACGCACAAAAAGCGACGTAATAGTCGGAGAAACTCATGGTAATTCTACAAATGTAACTCTATCTCAGAAATACAGATTATTGATGATATCGTTTCTGGCGTAAATTTCAACTGTTTTTCATCAGATTCATTTTACAAGATCAGTTATATTATATGTCTTTCCAGAGCCAATATATGCATAGAATATGTCATATGCAGCATCTTTGAGAATATATTCATAACGGATACCTAGTGATTTGAATATATCAAGTGATCAATAATACAGCTCAGTACCTGATAAGATTTGTGATTTTCCAGTACCAAGTATCTCATCAAAAAATGATCATTCATCATCTATAGTTAGGTTTTCATCGATCATACTTCATATATCCCCTCCTGAATCTATATTTCAAGTAATTATAGTTCAACTACTCGCTATAGCATCAACTAATCAGTATTTCTGAATCAATGTCATCAAATCTTTGCGAACATCATCACTACGAATTTGAACAAAAACCGCATACACAAGAGATGTTGCCACAAAAAAGAGAAACAAAGCTATGCGTACTAAACGATTATCTTTCATAATGAATTACTAGAAACAAATAGTTTTTACTAGTCCCTAGTCCCTAGTTCCTAGTCCCTCATGCGAAGCATGTGTTAGTTTGCTGCCGATACTTTGTCAAAAGTCAAAGCAACTGGAGTCAATCTACCAAGAATTTCTACATTTACAACTACTAATCACTTTTCAGCATCAACATCCTTCACATTCCCCTTCATATTAGCGAAATTACCATCTTTGATAGATACAACATCTCCAACTGAAAATGGCACATACATAGTAGCCTTTTCATTGCTTTGATTAACATTGTTCATCATCATTTGGTATTCAGCTTCAGTCAATGGGATTGGACGAGTTTCAGCTCCTACAATCAATTTAACCCCTGGAGTATTTCTAATTACATACCAGAGTTTTTCATTCATTCTTGTTTTGATGAACAAATATCCAGGATATAATTTTCTTGGTTTAGCTATTTTTTTACCAGCTTTCATTACTACATCATTAACTTCAGGAACGAAAAAATCAATAATATCCTCGAAGAGATTTTGTTTCTTAATTCTCTCTTTCATATTTTCAACTACAAGATGTTCTTGCCCTGAAACAACGCTCAGAGAGTACCATTTATGTTGATCATCAATAATTTGTTTACTAAGATCATTTTGGTTTATGATTTGTTCCATGTGTTATGATTTCATAACAGAATAAAATATCTTATACAGATTACTCATAACAGAATCCACTCATACAAAATACAAACTACCAATAATAACTGCGGCAAAAAT
>JAYTKZ010000034.1:0-5910 GCA_043729885.1 bacterium | reverse complement strand
AATTGTTGACACAGTAACAACTGTATTAGTTGTAACAACTGGTGCTATAGCTGGTGTAGCAGATGTTGGATCATTATTAACTGTTGTAGTAGTGGTTGTTGTTATAGTAGGTCCATTTGGTGCAGGCACTTTGTTTACTGCTGCTTGCTTAGTATTTCAAGTTTTCTTTATCGCTGGTTTAGCTAATTTCTCATTATCTGATAGAAGTTTTTCAACATCCTTATCCATACTTTCTTCTTGATTAGCAGAGTTATCATTGCGAGTTCAAACTTCATCTCTCTTACGTGAAATATGTTTATATGCATGATTATTTTGATCAAGATTAGTGCTT
The DNA here is from genome assembly GCA_043729885.1 of bacterium. Lineage (GTDB taxonomy): Bacteria > Patescibacteriota > Gracilibacteria > Absconditabacterales > Absconditicoccaceae > JBDHUW01. The sequence goes on along the minus strand of JAYTKZ010000034.1, from coordinate 5,579 downwards.
ACTGCTTCATCAAATGCAGCAAGAGAATCAGCAAAATCATTTGATTTTTCTCTTAATTCTTCTTGACTAGCTATAAATGCATCAAGAGTTGATTTTTCAACCATTTTCCCTCAAGCTACTTGTTCTTGTAATACTACTAATCTAGCCTCCAATGACTTTTGTTCTCTCTCAAGAATACCCATTACTTTAAGGTATTTATTAAACCCTCACTCAACACTTTGGTGATATTTATCTTTATTAGTTGTTGTAGGTGTTTTTATTGTTTCTAAAATTTCAAGTACTTTTGTTTTCTTACTTTCATTCACAATAAGATCTAAATCATTTTGCATAGTTATAGCAGCATCTGCTATGTTTTTACTTGCAGTGAGAAGTGTATTTTTCTTTTCTACAAGAATTTTATTCTCAGGAAGAGTTTCATCAAGTACTATATTATTAATATATGTATTTAATGATTGAGAAAGTTTATTGCTTTTTTGAGTAAAATACTTTTTCCCATCAGTAACTTCTTGTAGTCGATCTCTATGAACAATTAAATTACTCTCTATACGTTCTTTCATAGATGTAATTTCTTCTTGAGAAGGTGTACTTCTATCTTGTAATATATCTACGACTTTTGTGAAGTTTTGTAATCATTCTGCAACTGCTGAACGGTATGCAACTGGATCAAGAGTTTTATCAGGAGGAGTAATACTAGCTAAAATATCATCTACTTTAGTCGGTTTTGGTGTGTTAATATTTTTCTTAGCTGTAGTTGTTCCAGTGTTAGTATTTGATGTTACTTTTTTAGCAGGTGCTGGCTGAGTTTTTGCATTTCCTGTATTAGTTGGATTACCAGCAACAGGATTATTGTTTGTTGGTGGCACAGTTGCCGCACCTCAAGAGCCATTTCACACATCATTGATAGCTTTTTCTATTGATGTTATGAATCAAGCAAGTTCAGCTAATATATTAGTAGTTTTATTTTGAAGACTCGTAATAGCTTTTAAATTTACTTTTGCTTTCACTGGGTCAGGCAAATCATTAAGTTTATTTGTAAATTCATTATACTTGTTATTAGCAACTTCTTTTACGTTATTTAAACTAGTTTGCAACACTACTGACCTTGCTTTTACTGCTTGTAGAAGTCTTATCTTCTTTGGAAGATCTAGTTCACTTTTTGCAGTATCAAATTCACCTTTTATTTCATTATATGTTGCTACGTATTCTTGGAATGATTTTTTCAAAGGTTGTATAGCTGCCACCATAGTTTCAACAAAGTCATTTCTTTGTGTCTCTTCTAGTTCTGCTTGAATTTCTTCTTCTGTTGGTCAAACAACTGGTTCTACTACTGGTTCAATAATAGCAACTTGTGCGCTATTATTTGCTGCAGGTGGCGGAGGTGGAGTATTATTTCATCCTGTATTTATAGGAGGTGTATTATTTGGTGGATTGTTATTTCATCAATTTCCTCCTGTATTATTATTTGTAGGAGGATTTGTTGGAGTGTTTCCTGTTGGAGTGTTTCCTGTTGGAGTATTATTTACTACTGGATTATTTACTGGTGTAGTCGGATTTGTATTTTTACGAACTATCCAATTTAAAGCATCTTGTTTTGTAAATCCTCCAGGCACTGCTGGTTTATTTGGATCAACAACTGTAGGAATATATCCAGGTTCTCCTGGTTTCTTTCCATTTTTATCTGGTGCTAGTGTATTTTCCAAGAAAGTATTTGCAAACATTGGAGATGCTACTGAAGCGATATTCATTAGATATCTACCAAATGTTTCACTACCAGCTAAGAATGAATCTATTAGTCATTTTTGACCACTACCTCAATCTTTGATAATGTCTTTAATTGCATCTTTTCCTGCATCACCTCATCAACCAATAACCTTTGATAATACTGTATCACGTTCTGCAAAATGATAAAGATAATTTGCAACATTATCTTGCATATCTGGACTTGGTGGAATATGTGAAGTAATCATTTTATCAATAGCAACAAGTGTATTAGTAGCATCAGATGGAGATAATTCACCTATTGCAGTCATATGAGCAATTACATCTTTTGAAAGATCTGGATCCAATACATTTATATGCTTACAATGATCTAAGATAATGCTAGGTTTCATACCAAATGATTTGTTATCATACAAGTCATGATTAAACGCATGTCTTGAGTGATCAAAGACTGGATTATTAATAGTAGTTGGAGGTGTTACTGGATTTGTTGGTGTAGTTCCAGGGTTTGTTGGAGTTGTTACAGGGTCTGTTGGAGTAGTTCCTGGAGCTGTTGCTCCATCGTGACTATTGTGATGGACATTATTACCAAGGACGCTTCTCATTCATCGAGATAATGCTAATGCTGCAGCACCATATTTTGCTCCAGTCCATCGTCTTTGTCACTTAAATTTCTTACGCATTTCTGTGTAGTTTGTATCAAGAGATGCTCTTGTACGAGCATATCATGCATCTGTTCTCATATCAACAACAGTTTTACCGAGTGTTTCAGCACCTGACATTGCTAATTTTTGTAAATCATTCATTGTTTCTTCCATTTGTTTGTCATCCTGTTGTCCCAAGAAATTATGACCAGATTTTACATAGTAGTCAATTCTTGCAAGTGCATCTGTAGTAGCTTCTTGTAATTTTGGTTTATCAAGAGCAAGCATATATTTTCTAATATTTTCAACATCTTTCTTCGCATCATTCATAAATGCAAATTGAGTTGTATTTGCATATAATCTTCATTGACGGAATGTTCTATAGTTTTTAGCTTTTTCTCGGAACGAAGCTTTATTGATAAACCCTTTCAGATTCGTCAATCTATTTTTTTCTTGATCTAATTCTCTTACAAGTTTCTTTTCTTGTCCTTTTTGTTCTTCAGTATAATCTCACATCTTTCTAGAAACCATCCATGTAGCAGATTTAATCAACGCCCATGTAGTTGCTGCAGCTCATCCAGCAAATATTCAAACTCATAGTGTTGATCATATTGATAATCACAATGCCATTTTAGGATGTTTACGAATCCATGTTCAAAGTTTCGATACTAAGTTTTTATTCTTATCTCTATTATTTACTTCAAATGCTCATTTCCCTTTTTTCAATACATCAAGTTTAATCTTCAATGTATTTGCTTGCATTTGTGCCATACCAATTTCATGTCTCATAAATCTTCTATATTTATCAACTTGGTCACCTGGAGCATTGAGTGCTTTTTGTAAATTAGGAGAAAGAGCGCGTTGTGTCAAATTCACATATGTCGTTACAAGTTCTTTTACTTTTGTCTTGTATGCATCAGCATTATTATTTGAAGCATATTGTTCGAGTGCTAAAAGCATACCATTCATCATTGTTGTATATGCTCTTTCAGTACGAAGTTTTAATAAAATATTAGAAGCAGTATGTTTCATGTCTTTTCATCACAACGATTTCGATATGCTAGGGTTAATAGCAATAATTGTATTAAATCTATCTTCAAAAGTTCTATCAGCCATACCTGTTGAACTATTTAAGTACTCTCTACATAGCTCATCAACTTTGGGATCATTTACTTTGCTAATTACTGCTTCTATTTTATCTTTATCATGTTGTTCATCGTTAAAAGACTCATACATTCTTTGATGACGATCTGCCGCTGCAGTAAGTTCACTACGGTGCATATCCACACCATTTGTTTGATATTTTTCTAACTCTTCTTTTTTAACTTTAGTTTTTACATCTTCTCTAAAGAAATATAATTTCATTCTTTTGAACATCGTTGTATATGTATTTCCTTTCAAAAGATTGAATTTTCACAACGCTTCATACTCTTTTCTCAAAGCTTCCTCACCTGCATGTTCTGCTTGATCTTCATAGACACGAGATACATCAGAGATGGCTGCATTCATTGTTAATTCTTGCCCTTCTTCATACTCATTGAGTGCAAAATCATCTGGAGCAACTAGAGTTTCTGGTGTTGTTTCAGTAGGTGTATTTCATGTAGGAGTAGTTCATGTTGGATTTAAATTTTCATCGATATATCTTTTATATCCTGGTTGGTACGCTCCAGCATCAATAGCAAACTTATTCATTTCATTGAGAATATTTGTACTTCCTCATGAAATATTTTGTGAAATTTTATCACCAAATGTATCAAGCAGTTGCTTTTTTAGAACATCTTTAACTGCATTATCAGATAGTTTACCTAAAATAAGTGTTTTAATATTTCATCGCAGTTTTGTAGGATCAGTTTCATTTTTTGCAAGTACAGCGATTTCATCTTTGAAAGTTTCTAAGAATTTTTCTAAACTCAAAATATTATCTGCATGGAGTGCAGGTATATATTGTATACGATTTCGCGTCGGATATGTGACATCTTGTGGATTTTGAAAAACCATTTGCATAGAAAAGCGCTTTTGTTGATCTCATGGAATATTTTCCCATACTCACTCACCGTTTATTTTTTCAGCTTGGATATGTGAATTTTTACTCATAGCATCTTTGAATGATTCAAACATTGAATCTTGTTTTACTGTTTCAAATGCTTCTTTAATCTTTGTAAATGCACCTGTCTGATCGTTCTCTAGTTTATTATAGAAAAGATCGAATTCACCAACTTGTTTATTACTATACTTTTTATAAAATGTTGCTAGGTTATTTTTAACTGTTTCATCTGTTGTAGCAGAAATCATATCTTTTAAGAGTAATTGTAATGCATCATTTACATATACTTTTAAGTCATTATTTTTATGATATCCTACAAAAGCATCTTCCATTTCTGCTTTTGTCTTTGGAGTAGATGAAGCATTCTTAAAACGAATTAGTGACGTAAAGAATCTTGATTTAGCATCATCATGTTTAACAAGTGTTCATACGGCAAATCACGGATGAGAACGTACTAGGTCATCTATAAATAACTTCTTTTGAGCATCATCAAGATATTTCCAATATAGTTTTGTATTATCGTTTGTTAAAAATACTTCATTAGCAAGTTTGACTACTACATCACTATTTTGCATAAATTCATCAATAACTCATGTGCTAATATTTTGCACTGCATCAATATCTTGTATCGATTGAAATACTTCTCTGTCTTCTGCTTCACGAAAAGCTTGCTGATCTTCTTCAGACGCCTTGATAGTAAGATTCTTTTCTTGTCCAACTCTTCAAATAACTTTTCCTCATTCATCTTTCCCATATTCACCTGTCAAAGTAAGTTTTAATTCTTTTCATGAAAGAATAGATGCTGGAGTAACTTCTATTGCATCAGCTATTACAATAAGTGAAAATTTTTGTCCATCAGCTTCGCATTCTATTACATCTCATACAGAAAGTTCTCTAGTATCACCATTTCATTTTACTATCACATCCTTGTCACCAAGTTTCATTCATGCTGTGTGAAGTTGTACTCCATGTCTAGTAATATCTTGTGCATCTTTTACGAAAATATCATCAAACTTTAGAACACCATTTCATGATGCATCCTTTGTAAGTTCAAAAATATCAGTAGCATCCATTTTTTCTAAATGAGCGAGTCTATACTCAACTACGGCAAGATCTTTTTTCATAGCAGAAATATATTGAGGCATATTCCCTCATTTATCTTCTCTTGCTTT
>JAYTKZ010000033.1:0-13343 GCA_043729885.1 bacterium | reverse complement strand
AAAGGCTTTTCATTGAATACTTCTCTGAAGAGAAATACACCACCAAACATCCTTGTATAGAATGACGCAATTGGATATGACTGAGGCTCCATTATAATTTTCCTTTCACGCAGATCACCAAATGCTTTCAGATTAGCAACTAATTTCTGTTGAGATCTTTGTGTAAGGAAGTTTTCCGCAGTCATTACTTCTTGTATCAATGTGTCTTGTTCCAACTTCCCTTCAAGTAAGTTACCGAGAATTTTGCATTTAACGGTAATTTTATTGTAAGAAAGTAAATCCAAAGGACTTTCAAGGAACTGCACATACCTGTCGATATCTACCATGATGGCAGTAGTTTTTGTTACTTCTTCAATCTGTTCTTTGTAGTCTTCATATACAAAACTCATCATCTTACGATCAAAGTTGTGATACGGATAGAATACAGGTAAACCAGCTTGATTAGGTGACAAAATAATAGCGAACGGATTTGCATCTCCATGCGATAGGTACGAACTATTGCTTTGTTCCTGTGCAATCTCAGGACTCCAACCATACGAATCAATACGAAATGACTGTAAGCTGGTTGGAGTGAATCCGAGTTCAACAAGGCATTTATTGTAGAGATCCACCATAGGACCTTCAACATCTACCATGCGAGCTGCGAATAGCTTTGAGTCAATTAATTTTTGATTTATCATATTGATGTTTAATTATGGGAGAGGAGAAATTCTCCCCTCCCGTTGTTTGTAACTTTTTTATTAGGCAACTTTTTTGCCGGTGAGTTTTTCAAATCTTTCTGTTCCTTTCATCTGGATAACCAACCTGTCAACATACCTTTGTATTTCTCTATCTTCCTCAGATAAGTTGATTTGAATAAATGTATCCATGTATTTGAGCGATTCCTGCAACATGATGTCTTCAAATGATTGCCCTTTCATATAGCTTTTCATAAGCTCTTTGAGGATATTCACTTTTTCGTCATACGTTTTTAAGAAGTACTCTTCTTCTTTCTCCCAAAATATTTCGGGAAGATCAAAGTCAACCATCCTGGTATCAATGTTTGTTTGAATGTTCCTTGCTTCACGTGAAGTGAATAGTTTACACTCTTTTTGCATTTGGTACATCAGTGCTGCATAGAAATGCGGATTTGACTTTTTGTACTGATTACAAACATCTGTATATACCTTTCTTAATACAGGATGAGTAATTATCTCATCAGGAGTTTGTATTAATTCAGATATTGATACTATTTTGGCCTGATCACTCATTGCTACGTAATCTGTAACCTCATCCATCTTTACCAGATCACCAAGATTTTTGTTATGTTTATCTAACCACAGGTAATTCTGATCAAAGAAGTCATTGTGCGTTACAGCTCCGGCAATTGGTGCTCTTTTTTGAATTCTTGAGAGTACTGCTTTATCGATATCTTCAGGTCTGTTAGTATACAACCCAATCAGGCTATTGCCATAGTTGGTTGAATATGCACCTTCAGTCATTCTTAGGAATACACCGATCACTTCTTTTACACCGGCTGATACACCATCTTTACTCCTATCCATCAGGTTGTTTTCTGCGTCATCAATTGGCGCATAGATAATTCTGGTTGGATCTGATTGTGGTTTAAACCAGTCGATTGCCCTTTCAGCACTACCACCTTGGTAGGTAGATACAATATTGTCCGGGAATGGGTGAAACAGGAATGGAATTCCTAACCACTTACATCTTTCTGACAACTCTGTGGCTACTGCAGCAATTAACAATGATTTACCAGTACCAGGGAAACCATATCCCATGATAACTCTTGCATACTTTGCAATTGCATCGTATGGGTTTCTTTGTGTCTTGAAACAGTAAGACAATATCGCAGATACAATACGGCGTGCAAGGTGTTTTGCTTCACGGTTTCCCACGATTTCTTCAAACTCTGTCTTGTTAAATTCTACACTTGTTGCTCCGGATGCATTAATGCGTTCAAACCCTGAAATCGCGAATTCTGATTTTTCAAGTTTGAAGTTTACATCGGTAAATGGCGAGGTGATTTTCAATGTCCCGTGTAACTGAATGATATGGTCCATAACATATTGGAAATACGTCATGGTAACATCCAGAGCATCCTGTTCTGAACTAATCATCTGATCAGTAGTCAGGTACTTATCATAGTAATATAACACGGATGAAATGCCCTTATCATTGTCCAACATAAATATTTCAGGTATCCCCTGGAATTTTCCAAAGGCAGTATTTCCTTTTCCAGCTAATTGATATGTTACATACGATGCAAATGTAAACAGCGTAATTGCAGTAGATGTTTGTTGGATGTCATTGAATTTTTGTGCTTCTTCTCCAACTATTTTCCCCTTGCTTTGAATTTGCTGTTGCAGTGTCACAAAGTTTGTAGCTTTTTCATAACTGGCTTTCACGAACAATGCAATTGCAAGTCCTTCTTGTAACGCCAGTGAAATCTGATTAATCTTTTCAGTAAGAATAAACTTCGTATTTGGAATGAATTTCTGTGCAATAGCAATGAGGTCTTTGGTGACATCAATTGTTTCCACACTTTCGGTATTAGTCATAATGCTACTAAACAACGCCATTACTCCTTCTTTTCCTTCGGTGCTTTTTGCTAAAGCAGTTGGTTGATACTTCATGTTTCTCATGTACCCAACAGCAGCTTTCCTGGTTTCATTCAGGTCGTTTAGCTTTATTTCAAAGCCATTTTTATTTGTCTCTTTTGGCATTATAATTGCTTTTTAATGTTATCTGTCTCAATTTCAGGGACAGGAATATAGTTTGTTATCTCAATTTTATTCGCATTGTAGTACTGCAACAATGAATGTGGACCAAAGTTGTATTCAAACGTATCACTTGCTCCTCTTTGATTAGAAGAAGGAGTATAATATTTTTGAAAGATCTGGTGCTTGTTTCCAAATATACCAGATTTTACTTCAGTTTCTCCTATTGAACGCAATACATCAAGCGTCACATTGAGGCAATATGACTGAGGAGGTAATACACGATTGTTAACTCCATTGACGATTGTTATTGCCATGGGTTCTTCTTCTTTTGAAAACATTGAACAAAATGGTCCAATATCAATACATTTCAAAAGTTTGGGATGAACGTTAGGTAAATTTTTATCAATCGTATTTGCAGTAAGAGCTAACTCTCTGAGGTAGTCACCATTATTGCGTATATTACTTTGAATCTCAGGCAAATCATCCTGTATGTTATCTCCTGAGTACGTAAAGTACATAAAGAACACAAGTGGCCTGTTCAGAAGATTGTCATATGCTGACCATGAGATGAAATACGAATTTGCTGGTGCTTCAGGATTACTACTTACCTGGAGCTTACTCATTACTCCTCTGTAGAAGATATCTTCAGGTTTGAAAGTACTTGCATAATATGCTGTAGAAACCTTATTCATTAATTCATCAGGCACTACAGTTTTGCTTGTACATATGAAGTCTACTACCTGTTTTTTTAATACATCAACGCTAGGTAATAATTCTGCAGTCTCGCGTTTTACAAGGAGCTCGTTATACATATTTCTGAGTTCAATAAATGAAGGGAACCCTGATTCATGTACGTCGAGACGGATTGAATGTTCATCATCATACAGATAACGAATACGCAAAGCACGAATTGTTTTGACTAAGTATGCTATATACTCTACAAGAAGTTCTTGTTCTTGGGGAGCTAATTTTAGCACTTTTGATTTGATTACTTGGTCTAACGCATGCAATAACATATTGTAGTAGACCGCATAATCATCTTTTGAAGATAACTTATACGCATCTAACTCTCTAGAGGTTGTAAGCGTACCAAGTTGTGTGAATCCTTTCATAATGATTTTTTAGTTTAATGCGGTTACAAAAAAAGGCCCCGATATATTACCGGGGCCCATGAGTAGTTCTCCTTTTACCTTATTTCAGGAGGTCATCCACTGCCCCATTGTCATCACCTTTACCTGATGTTACAGGTTTTTTATCTCCTTCTTCACCGTTGCCGGTAGGAGCGATGAATGACTTATCGAACTCATCCTGAATACTGTCCTTGTTGAAATTTGCGAAGGCATTTTTTAATTCTTCATCCTTCTCACGGATTTCAACTGAAGCAACATGTAATGCTTTCAGGATATTCATCAAACGCTTGTTGTGCAGCGGTATTGATTCCATCATTTCCTGACGGGTTTTACTGCTGGCAACATACATTTGTGCAACTACTTCTGCTACGCCTTCATCAGTTGTAACACCGATTTTTTCCAGGTAATCAGATAACTTTTGGTCGTTTCCGGCCTTAACAATTATCAGATATGATTCGTAGTAGGAAGCTCTTGCATCCAGGTCGGATTGTAATTTACCTCTCATTGCTTTGAGGTTTCCTCTTTGTGCAGTCAGTGTTTTCAACACCAGATTGTGTTTCTTTTCAAAGCTGTTCTTGCTCTCGGCAATTGCAATACACACATTGATTTTTGCTTGCCATTCTTCAATCTGCTGTTCAATTACATAAACCTCCTGTTTCTTTTTTGTGAATGCTTCAGAATCCTGGTCAGTGATTTTATTCAACAAATCCAATTCTCGTGCATACGTTTCTTTGGTTTTGGCTAATTCTTCTTCAGCCTTAGTACGTTGTTGAATTGCTTTTATGCGGGTTTCATTACCCTTTTTTAACACTTCCAGTAATTCTGTTTCTGCTTCGTTAATTTCAGCTTCACGGTTTTTAATTTGTTCAATGGCTTTCTGTGTGATGAATGCAATATGATCCATTGCTTCCTGCATATCAGCTTTTTCAAGCCTTGCACGGAACAATGATTCAGCATCATTTTCTGCCTGTTTTACACCGGCTTCTGCATTTTTCTGATCTGTCTTTGCATCGGTTAAAGCATTGGTAGCTTTTTTAACCTTTTTACTCTTCCACCATGTTGATGGACTGAATAGGCTGTAATCACCAATAGCATTTACTTCATTTAATGCCGCTTCAGCATTAAGAACGATTTGATCTGCATTCTTTTTGCGGTTCGTAGCGTCATCAATAAGTTTTTGCTCTGAATCATTCAGCTTTTTGAACCCTTCGAATTGAATACCTATGCTTTCAAGATATTCAAACAATTTGTCCAGGCTTTGTTTCAGATCTGCCTTTTTTAATGAATCTGTTTGCGACACTGTATCAAGTGTAGCTTCGAGGATTTTTTGTTGCATACCCACGTCGCCTTTACTTTGCTCCAGTTTCACTTTTGTTTGAGAGAAAATGTCTCCCATTGATTTCTCTGTCTTAACTTCAAAGTCAAGCAGATCATTTGGTTCATTTGGTGAATTTGCCATAATTGTTATTTGTTTTTAGATTTTTAATGTTAATTACCGGTATGGTTTCCCACAACTGTTATCTTGTTTTATAACAGTATGTGTATTATATACTTTATACATATATTGTCAATAGATAATGAAAGATTTGATAATAAAAAAACCTGGGGATAAACCCCAGGTATAAACTCATAATATTATGTTACATAGTACGATCTTTATGATCTTCTGATAATTTTTCTTTAAAAGGTTCTAATACAATCGGTTGTTTTGTTTCTTCAACTTCATTCAATCCAGCATAAACGATTACCAGATCTCCTTCATATACAAAGAACATTGGTTCTGGAGCTTGATCTTTTTGTAATGCATTTAGTTGCTCAGAATTTTTTAAGATCCCTTCAAACTCATATGCATCACCAGATGTAAGCACATTCCATGGGTAACGTACTAATACTGATTGTAGTAATTGCTTTGTTTCAGTAGTCATACTATTAAAATTAATATCACAAGTACTATCACCATTTGGCACGCTATGCTTTCCAGGAAATGCCATTGTGCGTAGAGTATCTGAATAGTATTGAATATTTTCTTTACTCTTTTTTTCTAGATTTTGAAAGAGTATAATTACAAAATATAAAAACACAACTACAATGATACCGCCAACTACTATACATGCCCACATACCAAATTTCCACCATCCACTTGTTATAGTGGGAGTATCTTCTGCTAATAAATCATATGGATACTCTATAGATGTAGGAAATGTAATGCTACTTATTTTTTTAGTAATAGTAGAATCTGGTAAGTATTTATTCTCTACTTGTGTTTTTAAAAACGCAATTTGCTTTAAATACTCTACATTAGCAATTTTAGCAAGTGGCTCATCGGTTTTTAATAATAAATCCGCTCTGTCCTTTTCTGATTTAACATATGATTTAGCCGCTTTATTTTTTTTCAAGCTATCCAATGCTTTATCAATAATACTTTGTGCAACAGTATGAAGGCTATCTTTAATTCTTGATTTAACAACTTCTACCTTCCCTGTAATTTTGTTTATTTCTTGTTGTGCGGATTCCCTAATAGAATTACCGTATTCATTAGCTTTTTTCGTAAGTGAATCTTTCAACGATATTAATGATTGAATTTTTTCGTAGTTATCTCTACTTGCTTTCCAATCATTTAAGTTGATATATAATGGTCCAGGAACTATTGCATTATCCCATCCATTTTGAATCATTTCTTTTGCAGTTTCAAATTGTTTATCTTCTGCATTAAACTGTTTAGAATGTGGTTGAAACCATATCAATGCTATTGCCAGTAATACACTACCACTCAATAAACACCACCAATTTTGTACATTCCATTTTCCACTTTTTTTAACTCTTTGTGAAAAGGAAGTTTCTTTCCGTTCTTTCATTTTATCTGCAAATACTTTATCGCATTTTACTTTGCCGGATGTATTACTCGTTGGAGTTATATTATCCAAAATAAACGCATCCTTATTAGCTTTTAGCGTTAGTAAAAATGCTTTTGTAAATACCGCTTTAGGTTTAATGTTTGTATCGTTTACGAATTTCTCAGTCGCAGAAGTTATTTTCTTTTGATCGCCATTTACTGCATTAAAATTAACGTCATTTTTGTGAACGAGTGTCTTGCTCATATCTATAATTTTTAAATTGTTGTTAATGATGACTTATTTTATAATTATATATAATATAAGTAATGAGTCAATAGATAATATTTGATTCTATAAAAAAATCCTCGTGGATACACCACGAGGAAATATTATGTTGATCAGATTCTTTATCTTATTCTTTTTTTCGGTTTTGTTGTATCACTAAATTTTGTAGAGTTAGAATCCAATGAGATATCAACTGATTTCTGTGATTCTTGATTTACTAAAGTATTATACTCTTCATATCCAGATTCCTTAACTGGTTTTTTTACAGCAGTTTTACTTGATGTATATACTGTAACTTTTTCCAATTTAGTTTCATCCTTTAGATCTACTTTAACTTCAACAATCATTGAATTTGATTTCATATATATCACATATATATGATCAAGAAATCCTTCACCATTTTCTTGAAGATCTGCCAACACTGTACCGGCTATTTTCATTCTCCTGGTCTGATCTTTATTTTTATCTTTATCCTCTTTGATGGTATAATCCCCGACTTTATCATCACATTCGCATCCTATCATTACATCGAACTCATATGTTTTATATCCGACGAATGTATTAATTATACTTTTGGATGAATCGTTAAGAATTAATTTCCCATAATATTGATTATCATCTGTTTGAGTGACTTCTCCAGGTGTTTTAATAATCTCATTACAACCCATAAGAAATATGAGTGTAATAGCATACAATAATAATTTTTTCATTTTTCAGATTTTATTTTTTTACAATATCTCCGTCACCAGAGATTTTTTCTTTGGCAATTGCTGTATTTGAAGGTAGTGTAAGAATACCTTTACCTGCTATACGAACTGCAGTAATTGAGTCACACCTATTGAGTTTTACAGATGCTGAGTCATTTAGTGTAATTGTAGATAGATAAGGAATATCATCTGCAGTAAATACACAGCCACCTTTTTGGCTAATACTTGCATTTTTTACAGTAGTGAGTTTAATATTCCCATTACCCGTTACATTAATATCAGCATTGCCTAAAAGTACTGTTGATGTAATATTTTGAGACCCTCCATCTACTATAATTGGAGTCTCTTTTGGTACTCCAATACGTAGTACTGCTAATATCTTTTCCGGCTCAATTACTTTCCCATCAATACTAATGGTTCTGTCATCAATACTTACTTTTTCTCCTTTATGAGATGTAGTATTACCATATTGTGTTACAGTAATAATTCCCTTTTGTTTAGTGACTACAATATCTTGAGGGATTTGACTACTATCTGTCGATAGCGTGACACTACGATCGGTTCTTTCGATTTTGATACCAGCAAGTGCTAGTATTGAATCGCTTGGTAGTTCTACATCTGTTGCTTCATATATTTCTACCGGAATAGCCACATTGCTAATGTGAATGGTAGTAAACACTTTTTCTTCTACTGTAATGGTATCATTTATATTGTTTACAGTATCTGCAACAGGTACTTGAATTGTACTATCTGACGATTCAGTTGTTTGATTAGTTTCTAACCAATCTGTTATTTGTTTTTTATTATTACTTTTACAGCTTACTATTGAAGTTGTTAAAACGATCGCTGCAATTGCGATAACCATAATTCTTTTTTTCATACTGTTTTTTTATTTTTTTAGATTAATGTTAATGTCGACGAATATATAATTATACATATTATATGTATATAAGTCAATAGTATTGAAATTTAGTTATAAAAAAACCGCAGACAGAAAACTGACTGCGGTGTTATAGAATTAATTGTTTTACTTCTTATTCAGATAATTTCAAATCGCCACGCAAATACCTGCCAACTAATACAGAAGGCATAGCATACAGTCCGTGTCTATTGAAAAATATTTGTTTACGGTTGGCATCTACAGCATCTACATATGTAAGAAATAACTTACTCGCAGCAATTAGCTGTAGATTGTTATAAATTTCTAACGATTTTTTGTAATTGGCTTGTAATTTTGGACTCAGTGCACTTACATCTTTCGTTAGTAAACTATTGTAGTATGACTCGTCACGGATGTTACTCACAAATCGTTTGATATCATCATAACTTAGTCTCACTAAATTTTGATCAAGCGGCGCCTCTGGATAAAGTAGTGTACTTAATATAAATGCATACCCGCCAGTAAGGTATAACTCTGTTTTGAGTGCTGCTCCATCAATACTACTATATATAGAAAAGATATCACTTGCTAGACCAGCATCAAATATACTATCACAAGCATGAATGTATGTTTTTAGATATTCTTCTTTATTTGATGGATTTACCTTAACAGATTGGCGAACTCTTTCAGCAATACGAGCTGAACCAAGGTCATATGTCATAGGTACTCCATAATACTTACCACCACTTTCTTTCACATAGCCTCCTTTCCCATTTGAACCTCCTTGATCCAAAGATAGTGCATCTTTGATTTTTTCAAATGGTATCGAGCCAGCAATGGTATACTTTGCTTCTTCATCCTCACCCACTACATATACTTTATTTTTGTACAATGCGTCTTCAGGTTTCATGATATCGCTAATATCACTGAAGTTCTCTAAAGTCGTTAGTTTGGATTTGATTGCATCACAAAGTATTTTGATGTTTATTGCTTTTCCTACTCCACTGCTGGTATAAACAACGATATTTTTTACTGCAAGACCTTTTTTATAATAATCTCGAAGGCCTTGTTTATACATGTCCAGTATTGTAGATGCAACTTTACCGATGTTCTGGTCTGTAATATTTCCTGTACCTTTCTCAATATCGCCTGAAATTTTCAGTTCAAAGTTGCTGTAGTTACCAAATGGTAAAAATGTTCTGAACTGCTTATCAATAAAGTACAATGGTAATGGTTTTACGCCACCACCACCTACTTCAAGTGGCAACACTAATGTTGATCCGGTTGGAAACTTTTCTGTTGATTGAGATTGAGCACATACTGTTGTAAACATATATGTACACAATATAATTATACTTAATATCTTTTTCATATTTTTATTATGTTTTTTTGATTTTAATAATTTTCAAGTGTCACTGGTTTTATTGCTGCATCTTTTTTCTTCTTTTTCCCTTTATTTGAAGATGCAGGTGGATTTGTTCCATTGTTTGTGCCAGGTGCTACAGTAGTATTTTTTACAGGAATAGTTTTCTTTACAGGTGCTACTACAGATGGTTTTACAACTATAACTGGTTGTTTTGTAACTACTTCCGGCGTGGTATTTTTTACTTCCTTTGTTGGAGGAAATACATCCTGCTTTTCAACCTTTTCAGTTACTGGTGCACTCGGAGTAACAGTTTTTTTGGTATCAACAGTCTTTGCTGTATCTTTACCTGCCTTATTTGTTGTTACAGTATCAGTTGGAGCTAATGGATTCACATCACCAGTTAAACGCTTTATACCATATACTGCTCCATATAGTAGTCCAATTACTATTACAAGAAATGTAATAAATCTTCCTTTATTTACTATTTTCATATACTTTTTTTTATTTTTTTAATGAATTATAATACCCTGTTTTTTTTCTCTGCTAACTGGGCTAAGATAACAGAATTTGTTAATGCATCTTTCTCCAAATACATTTTAAGATCGATGAGCTTCATTTTACTCTCATCATCACTCCAGCCATTTACAGTAGCAATTGCTGCCCATGCTGCTTGATTGTCCATATTGTTATTACGAAACTTAGCATACTGTTTAGCAATTCCAACTAATGGGTTAACAGTTTCTACTATTTTTTCAACAGCAGGAGGAATGACCTCTACTTTTTTTTGTTGTGGGAAAACAGGTGTTTCCTGCTCATCACCCATACTTACTCCAATCAAATGGAGAAATGATTTAAATAATGACATACTTGTTGTTTTATGTTAATGTTAATGATGACTATTCTTCAATAGACTATGACGATTTTTCATAGTACTGAAATTATATCCTTTTGATATACTATGTCAAGTTAATATGATATGTCAAGTTTAAGAAAGTTTTGTATTTTCTTAACTCAATGAATACTAATTTTTCTTGCCTTTGTCTTTGCAATCAACCCACAAAAATATAGAACTTAGTAATGGAGAAAATATCGACCTACATACAGCAGCAACTTAACTGAGAACAATGAAAAGCTGCATTACATATTTCAACTTCGAGTCTTATTTTAGCCTGAGCATGATCAGGGAAAACTAGGACACTCACTTACAAGATCGCGTATCTTGTTTTTTGATGTAATGTAAAACCAGATCAAATCTTGGCTGTGACATTCACAAATAAAGCTGCCAAGGAGATGAAAGAAAGACTTGAACAAATTGCAAAAGATATGCAATCAATAGATATTTCACCTGCTGGTTGAGACCCTCGAGATATACCTCAGGCATCAACAACTACAGTAAATATAACGTGACATTCATTTCACTGGATTTGAACATTCCATGGTATGTTTCTCAGAATCCTCAAACGTGATATAGCAAAAACAGATCGATGATTTACGACAGATTTTGTTATTTATGATGATGGAGAAACTCAATGAGTACTCAAAGATATAATCAAAGAACTCAAAATGGAAGAAGATGTGGAAATACGTGAAGTTAAATCTGTTATTAGTAAATATAAGAACCAATGATTTTCTGCCTCATCTGTAATGAAAAAAGTAGATACTGGCTATGATCAAACAATGTGAATGATCTATGAAAAATATGAAAAGAAACTCAAATCAAACAATGCCATGGATTTTGATGATCTCCTTTTCTACTCATACAAACTCTTTAGAGATTATGCTGATGTCTTAGCATATCGACAAGATAAATTCAAATATATTCTGGTAGATGAAGCACAGGATACTAACTGGATTCAATTTGAACTTATGAAACTGCTTACTGCAAAATGAAATAATAATATTACATTTATTTGAGATGATTATCAAAGTATCTATCGTCGACGTGGTGCGATGATGGAGAATTTCTTGCAAGTTAAAAAGATTTGGCCTGATATAGAAATTTACAAACTTGAAGTTAATTATCGCTCTCGTCCACATATTGTGGAAGCTGGTAATCATATTATTAAAAATAACAAGAAACAATATGATAAAGATGTGAAAGCTCACAGAACCGGTGAAGATCGTATTATGATTTTTACTCACATGAATGAAACTGAAGAAGCTGGAAATAGTATTCAATTAATGCAAAAACTGATTACTGATAAAAAGAAATCTCGAAAGGATATTGCAATCCTGTATAGAACTAATGCACAATCTGCTTCATTTGAGCAACTACTCTTGCAAGAAGGTATTCCATATAAAATTTATGGTTGATTCAAATTTTTTGAAAGAAAAGAAGTAAAAGATATCTTGTCATATCTCAAATTTTTTATTAATCCAAGAGACTCTGTTGCCTTCAAAAGAATCATCAATACCCCAAAAAGAAAAATTGGTGCTGACTCAGTAGAAAAGATTGAAACCTATGCAAATGAAAATAGCATGTGACTCAACGAAGTTTCTATGAACATCGAATGATTACCCATCACAATGTGACCTCAAACCAAAGGTGCCATCAAGCAATTTATGACCACAATGCAATTTTTATGACAATCACTGCACACATTGCCACCTGCACCATTTATTGCTGAATTAGTGAAAACTATTCGTTACAAAGAATTCTTGATAGATAGTGAGTGAAAAGAAGTCTGAGCTGAAAAATTTGAAAATATTTGACAGTTGATAAATATGGCAGGAAAATTTGATATGATAGATACAACTGGTGAAATTCCAACTGGAAGAGAACTCCTTTCTCAGTTCTTGGAAGAAGTATCATTACTGACTGATTTAGAAGAAAATACCGACTGATCAACTGAAGCAGTACAATTGATGTCTATCCACGCAAGTAAAGGTCTCGAGTTTCCAATAGTATTTGTTGTGTGATTGGAAGAAGGTATCTTCCCCCTAGGGAATGCAGCATATGACAACGATGCTATGGAAGAAGAACGCAGATTGATGTATGTTGCACTTACGCGTGCAAAGGATCATTTGTTCCTATCACATGCTAATTCACGCAGACAACGATGACAACTCAAATACAATGATGCATCTAGATTTATTGCTGAACTTCCTGATTTCTTAGTAAAACATTTTGATTTTGCTTGATGAGGTACTTGATGATGATCGTCATCTCAATCAACTATGTATGTTTGACCAATTTTTGATGTATGAGATAACGTATTTCATAAACTTTTTGGTAATTGAGAAGTAGTTGAAGTACGACACAATATGGTAGTAATTAGGTTTACTAATCCTAAGTTTGGATTGAGAAAGATGGATGGGAAATTTTTGGAGAAGAGGTAGCAGTATTGTCATCTCGACTAAGCGTAGCGCATGGAGAGATCCTTTAAAAAGATTTCTCCACTTCATTCGTTTCACTCATTTC
>JAYTKZ010000032.1:0-2199 GCA_043729885.1 bacterium | reverse complement strand
GTACAAACTAAGTGGTTGCACCACACCGATTGCATAGCTGAGTTGGATTTCACATTTGTCACACAATCCACTTGCGACAATATTCTTCGCCAAGTATCTCGCCATATAGGCACCTGATCTATCGACTTTGGTAGGGTCTTTGCCACTAAATGCTCCTCCTCCATGTCTGCCGATACCACCATAGGTATCGATAATAATCTTACGTCCTGTTATGTAAAATGTGATTTTATATTATTTTGTAGTCAAAGCACTTTGGTATATATATAATCCAAATCAAATTGATAAGAACTCGTCAGCATGGGTTTTAAATTAGTTATCTCTTGCTGTTTTAAAGTATCATAATTATCCAATAGTGTCCACGATAATTCACTTACTTCATGACATTTATTTATAATAATATCAGGATTTTCTTCAATATTTAGTCACTGATTATCAAGATACCATAAGTCAAAAAAATCTCTAATTGCAGGTACTCTACGAGTCATAGCGGCTCTACATTTTTCAGTAATCATTTCTGCTATATCTAAACATTGAATTGTCTGAACAGGGAATATGTCATCTTCCAGTACAGGATCTATAAAACACGACATAATCGGTAACATCTTTGAGGGAAAATACTGTTTAATAGTATACGTTACCTCTATTTTAATTGTTTGCTTAGATTGGTCAATCCTACTAGGATATGTTATGATGTATTTGAGGTATGTCTTTTCTTTTTTAGCTAGATCTTTGCTTCATTGAGCTTTTGTATGATGAAATTTATCATCATTTAACTCTCGTCACATAGTGTTTGTAATATGTTTTATTGTATCTCTCATATTTTGTGCGAACACTCCTCTTTTACTATTACTATCAACAATACTTTCATCAATAGGGATTGAAAAATCTAAATCTTCACTCAAACGAAAATATGGATAATATACTTTGTTAAGACAGGTTCATCATTTAAATCTCAATTCTGGCATCTGTTTGGCAATATAGTGTAATATAATTGTTAACCAAAAATCTTTCTCTAATTTATAGAGATCAAATTGTTTTGTATTACTCTTATATATCATCTTCAAAATTGCTTCATCATCAGCAAGTGGTAGTGTATATCATAGAAGTTTAGCTATTTGCTGAATCATCATGCTATGAGAAAGTTTTGAACTAAAGAGATAACCCTTTTGCTAGAATATTGTGTAGCAAGAGAGAGTAGTTTTGTCTTAGAAATCTTATTATCACGAAGAAGCTCATAAATATCGTCTGCATATTCTAGTTTGCCGTCACTATCATCAAGTAACTGAATCAATGCTCTCTCTGGCTTCATGCGATTATATACTCCATATCATTGAGCATTTATAGCTTCTATACCTCGAAAAAATGAAACTCTTACCTGGCGAAAAATAAATTTATACCCTGCTATAATTCTTTCTCCATGAATGCTTGTATTATATACAGTAATTCGATCTGCTATTTGTTCAGAAAAATGATATTGATTATACAAAAATGCACCTCATACCGCATATGTTTTTCATATTCCATATTGAGCTAAAATAGTAGTTCCAACAAGTGTTTCTTTTTTATGATACATGAGATTTAGATATATCTCGTCTCTGCGTATAGGTGCTATTAACCCACGACTACTCAGAGCTTTAATTTGATATTTTGGTGCAAATTTATCAAGAATTTTTTGTAACAACAAACTATCTATAAATGGTTGATTATAGATTCTCAATTTTTCTTCTATAGTTTTAATTTGATTTACTGATGTAGTCATATTTTCATATGTCATCTAAAAGTAACATTATTGTAACTTACTTATGACAAATTGCAAGAGTAATTATGTGTTATAAAAAGTAATATATCTTACTTTTCATAACACACTTTGTTCTATAGTACTTTTGAATGACAAGGAGAATAGACCCCGGGTCAAGCCCGAGGATGACAAATGAACCTGTTCCAAAATAGAACAAGTTGTTGCAAAAAATACAACTACTCACTCGTCAACAACCCCTTAAACACCCCAATACTATCCACCTCTTCCCAACTAAAGCCACCTCTTCCAAAATGCCCAAAGGCAGTTGTATCGATGTAGTGTTGTTGTCTGAGATGAAGGGCGTCGATGATGCCTTTTGGTGAGAGATCAAAGTGGGTACGAATAGTATCGATGATTGTTTGGACAGGAACCTTGTGTGTACCGAAACAATCCAGGTACAA
>JAYTKZ010000031.1:0-4447 GCA_043729885.1 bacterium | reverse complement strand
ATAAACAGACTATATCGGTTTGTTTAAAACAAGCTAATACTGGATCTGGAATATTAATGATTACAAACAGAGTTTGTCTTCATCGCAAATTATTGCAGTTATGGGAGATGGTAGCTTCTTCTATTTCTATGCATTGCTCCCAAGATGAGTTCTTGGGAAAATCGATGGCATCAATTCCAGCTGAATTTATTAGTGCAATTGAAAAAAATGAGTCTGCTAGTGTATAGTAGACAAAAGTCCCTTTGGTCTACCAGAGGGATTTTTTAGATTATAGGAAATTTGAAAATATCTATTATGCTATAATCCTTCAAGAATAGTATCGAACAAGATATACGATGCATATATGCAATAAGTATATCGCAGTGAGATGCTAAGGTTAATCCCAAAGGGATTAAATCATCTTCACTTCAGCATTCTTCCTTACACAAATGTAATCAGAAGTGCTTCGCTCAGAAGACTTTCCAATTTTCCCTGTATATTGACATATATATAATTACAATAATGTATGATGGCAAAAATTTTGTTGGGGGACCCAGTAGTTACTTTGTTACAAGCAAAGACTGATGAAATAATTAAAAAGCATATTATCTCATGATATCTTGCTATTTTTATGCTTGGTGAATCTCACCCGTGAACAGTATATGTTCGTAAGAAAACTGAATATGCTCAAACGCTTTGACTGACTACAAAGATATTTTCTGATATAGAATCTGTAGAAAAGGATATAGAAAATTGTAACACGGATAATAACTGTTTATGAATTATTATTCAATTACCATTACCAAAAGAATTAGAATCTAAAAAAAGATTTCTTTTAGACTTAGTTCACCCTGCAAAAGATCCTGATTGTTTATGAACTAAATTATTAGATCAATCTACATTGTATGGTTGACATATTGATATAGCACCTGCTACTCCTTCTGCTGTGATGCATTTACTTCATCACTACCATTTTGAGCATGCTATTAATGGTTTTCAAATTGCAATATTGTGAGAAAGCGATTTGATATGATCTCCATTAGCTAAAATATTGGCTAATTATGGATGATATGTGCATACATTCAATGATAAATCTAATCAAAAGCGTATGCGTGAAATTTGTAAAGAATCTGATATAATTATAGCTACTACATGAAAATTACATTTAGTTGATGATACATTTATTAGAGCAGATCAGTCTCAAGTTATAATTGATGTTGGGCGAGGTAAACTAAATAATAAAACTACTTGAGATGTTAATTATGAATTAGTAATTGACAAAGTTAGTGCTATTACTCCTGTTCCAGGTGGAGTAGGACCTATTACTGTTGCAAGTTTATTTTGGAATGTGGTGAGATTATATGAACAAAGAGAAAAGATTACTGTATAAATTTTGTATAAAAAAAAGCACACGTATAAAACGCATGCAGTTATTTTCTCTTTTGAAAATTTCATACCTCATACTTCTCTTTAAGAAGAGTCGCAATCTTATCAAATATTTCTGGTTGTGATTTCTTTTTCTCAAAAAACATATTAATTCTTTTATCTTTTTTGAGATCATTCATACCAGAAAGTAATATGATTGTTGCATAACTATTCCATGCTCGTAATTTTTTAAGCACCCTTTTACCGCTTGTCGTCAGCAGTACTGTGCCAGTTACGATGATTACTTTTTTCATTTGATCTTTCCTTTTCTCTGCACCTTTGCATTTGATGATGTTGCGAATTTTATCATCAAAGTCACCTTCTATAGTTGTATGAGGTAACAACTGTGGGCAGATCCTTTCAATTGCTGCTTTTAGAGCATTTCTGTCATCAATGTACCATTGTAGGATTACGATACTCATTTGATTTTAGTTTAGTCTGTATTATATACAATAGTTATTTTAAGTCAATGATATAATACTGCCTCTTATTTCATAGTTCTCCATATGGCTATCGCGTTAATTATACATATACCAATAATGATTACTCATCATTGGAATGTCGCTAACCAAGACCAAGTTAAAAAGTCTGAAGTTCAAATAAAATAAGCAGCTACTCATCGTCAAAGTAGTATGCTTGTTACAATAGCTATTCATAAAATATATCCATATTCATAAATAATAGAACGACGAGTTTGTTTTGTAGTTGATCAAAGAATATAATATAGATTCATTTTATAAGCTTTTGCATAACGCATATTTTCTACACAAACAATATTTGTAAATATAGTAAATAATAATATTACTGCTAACAATATTTGTACAACCTGAATAACTCTTTCGGTAATGACACGAATAGATCAAACTATTGTATCTATTTCAATAAATGCAACTCAAGGACGTATTATATTTGCAATCATTTTTCTTGTTTCTATTTTCTTTTCTTCAGCTACTTTCATTGTCAGAAAATATGTCATAGGAGCATCAATAAATTGCTCATCATTTAGTTGAAAGTAAAAGAATGGTGTAAAATTAGTTCTATTCGATTCTCTTAGACTTGTTATGTTTGTGGTAAATTGTCTTCATGCAATATTAAATTCTATTTTATCTCATATTGACACTCATAGACTTTTTGCAAATCAATTATCAACTGATACTCAATCTTTTGGTACTATTGATGGTCATTTTATAGTTTCTTCAGGAGGCATATCTACAGTTGTAATATTAAACTCCCTTGTGAAACGTCACTCTCATCAATCTCTTCATGCATCGCTATTATTATTTTTTAGATGTTCTGCTAATAAAACATTATTGATAGAAACTATTCTTCCTAGTACTACATTAAACGCCTTATCTTTTACTCAATTAGAACGTAGTGAATCAAGATCATTTCTCGTTAGGTTTATAATATATCGATTTGGTTGATTTTCATTATTTATAGTTAGACGCTTTATAAAACTTCACCCAAACTGTGTGATTAGTAACGCAGTACTTAGAGCAACAATCAATGTACTAGCTATCAACACACTTGTATTTCCAGGTCTAGTTGTAGATCTAATAGCATCAAATAAAATAAATCATTTAATATATCTGATGTTTATTTTATTTCATATATAGAGTAATCAACGAACAATACTTCGAATTATAATAAATCCACCAAGTAATATTCATCATAATAAAAATGTTTGTTGTCGTGTTTCTCAAATAATACGCAATACTGAAAGTATTCATCATAAAATTATTACCAATGATCGTATCTGCTCTTTTTTTGTTGCTATATTAATTGAACTTTCAGCGAGTCATTCTAGTGGAGCACGAAAAGCAATTTTTAATAGTGGCAAACTTCGAGCAACAATAATAAGTATTGTAGCAACTCATATTCAATGAATACGAGAAGATATTGGCATGCTAAATCATGCAATAGCTGGCAAAGATCAAATCCAATTTGACACAAAGCTACCTATAATATTTGCTATTCATATAGAAACTATTGCCATACTCAAAAAGAGTAGTCAGTAGAATACAAATAACTGAATTTTACGTGCTCATAATATTTGCATAATACTGATTGTCCTTAAACGACGATAGAGATACTCATCAATACTCAGCATACTTGTTACTGCGACTAGCAAAAATCAACAAAATATAACAAGTAATAAATAAATACCTAGTTCATCTAGTATACTACCGACTTGATTTACTCTTGCTTGAAAATCATCAACTTTCCGTTGTCATTTGAGTAGCTCATCATTGCGTAATGTTTCAAGTAGCTGCTTGCTATTATTTGGATTATATATTTTGATTAAATACTGGTATTCAGATCTACTTCATGTACGTAATAATCATGTTTCCTCCATGCGTTCTAGAGGTATTATTACTTGTCTTCACTGTGTAAATAAATTCAATGATAATCATGGATTCTCTTGGATAATTCCGTCAACTTTTGTTTCTTGTTCTCATATCTTAATTACTCATCAACTAATCATTTCATATGTTTTTTGATCTACCGCAATTCAATTACCAAAGTCAAAAGTACGATTAGGTAATGTGTTAATACCAATTTCTCAATATAGTGGGAATGATTTGTCTACAGCAAGTAATTGTACTAAACGAGAATCAATGTCTGAAGTAATATTTGTATTTAATTGAATTCTTTGACTTACTATTCATTTATCTCATACAAGTGAAAATACCCTTTCTGTTGTTTTATCATCCCGAGTACGATTACTTTCTACAACAATATCAGCTCCAGCTAGTGGTTTTGCTTCCAATGCAACACGATTATTTGCATAGAGAATAAATGCATCAATAATCATATAACACGAGAGTGCTATTGCTATCATCAGAGTCATTACACCAAATCTTTTTCGTTGAGAACGAAGTTCGTACCGAAATAATTTTATCATAGTTTATAATTATATTACAAATTAAGAAATATTATGGAGCTTGTGGTCAAATAACTTATAACGCACTTGAGCTTTTGCAGCGATGCGTTCATCGTGAGTAATCATTAAAATTGTTGTTCATGTATCTTTGTGTAAATC
>JAYTKZ010000030.1:0-12536 GCA_043729885.1 bacterium | reverse complement strand
CCTGCAAATGTCAAAAAGGCAGTAGAGGAGTATGGTTTGAAATATCCAGTTGTACAAGACAATAACTTTACCACACGAAGAAACTATAACAATCGT
Source organism: bacterium (assembly GCA_043729885.1). Taxonomy (GTDB): domain Bacteria; phylum Patescibacteriota; class Gracilibacteria; order Absconditabacterales; family Absconditicoccaceae; genus JBDHUW01. The sequence continues at coordinate 12,440 of JAYTKZ010000030.1, read as the reverse complement.
TTTTGGCCAGCAAAATATATTATCGACAAAGAGTGAAATGTAAGATATACGCATTTTGGAGAAGGTGAGTATGAAGAAACAGAACAAGTAATACAGTATTTATTGTGAATAGATGGTGTTAGCACTACAAAAGATGTGCCAGCAAATTATATGCCTGAGCAAACACACGAAACATATTTAGGTAGTTTGAGAGCTGATTTAGCTACGATGTCGAGAACACCGAATATACAATTATGACAACGATGGCTAGCGTGAGATTGGACACAATGACCAGAATATCAAATGCTAGATTCTACTACATGATCATTGTTTATGAAATTCTACGCATCTGAAATCAATCTCGTGATGGGTAATAATAGTGCGGTAACAACAGCTGAGATATATATAGATGGGAAACTTGTTAATAATTTAACTATTGATGCTAATAAACTCTATCAGTTGTGGAAATGAGATACTTATGGTATGCATACGGTTGAGATTCGTTATGTAGGCAAGGGATTAGAAGCATACGCATTTACATTCTGATAGTAAATGTCCAAAATATCCGTGAGCTAAATCAAGAAATACCATGGGTCCCGTTCGAAGAATGGGTTGGTATTTCGCTACTATATATGTGAAATCACTATACTTCAAGCTCACTTATTTTGGACGAGGCTTTTTTGCGATTATAAGACCGGTCTCTAGGGTTAGACTATCTTTGAGACCGGTCTATAGTGCAAAAAGTATGTCCCGGACGGATAGTCCAAAGACTTTGAAAACTTAATTTAAAGTATATTACAATAATTCTATTTCTTAATAATCAAACAATGACAAATAAAATAAACATAACACCTCTCACTGCAGAGGAAAAAAGAATTATAATTAACAAAGGCACAGAAATGCCATTTGTATGAGAATATGTGAATACAAAAGAACCAGGGACATATTATTGTCGTCAATGTGGTGCTGCTTTGTATAGATCAGAAGATAAGTTCTCAAGTGACTGTGGATGGCCAAGTTTTGACGATGCAATACCTGGAGCTATTAAACGAGTAGATGATGAAGATGGTATGCGTACAGAAATTACATGTGCGAATTGTGACTGACATTTGGGACATGTATTTATAGGGGAGCGTATTACAGAAAAAAATACTCGTCATTGTGTGAATTCACTTTCTATGAAATTTGTAGCTGATACGAAGGTTGAGACCCCAGTATTTGAAAAAGCAACATTTGGATGAGGATGTTTTTGGTGTATAGAAGCTTGAGTGCAGAGATTGAAATGAGTTATTGAAGTACAGTCATGATATAGTGGTGGGAAAAGACAATTTCCTACTTATGAACATGTTTGTACTGGATGTACTGGACATATTGAGGTAGTACAAGTTACTTTTGATTCTGCTATTATTTCATATGAACTGTTACTCAAAGTTTTTTTCTCACTACACAATCCTACATCAATTGATAAGCAGTGATGAGATACCGGAGAGGAATATAGATCAGTGATATTTTACCACAATGATGACCAAAAAATTATAGTTGATAAGGTTATTTCTGACCTTACTACTGCAGGAACATATGATATGCCTATTGTAACAGAAGTCAGACCTTTGGAAGCGTTTTGGTTAGCAGAATGATATCATCAAAACTACTATAATCAACATGATAAAAAACCTTATTGTCAGATAGTTATTGATCCAAAGATTGCAAAGTTGAGAAAAGAATGGAGCTATTTGTTGAAAGAGTAGCTAATCTGTCACCCCGGACTACGATCCGGGGTCTTTTTTTAGTAACTATGTAGATCCCGGGTCAAGCCCGGGATGACAATAAATTAAGCCCGGGATGACAATAAATTAAGCCCGGGATGACAGAATATTCTTCTTGTTAAGATACTTATTGTCTAATATACATTTTCTCTTGCAATTGTTATTTTAATATGTAAAATAAGTACGTTGTTTGTGAAAACACTATGTGTGAGATAGTCATCACGACGGACTGTTGATGTCTATCTCCGATAGGTGGTGTGAGTAACATCGGTCATTCATGCGTCACCAAATCAATCAATTATATGAATCGTGATATTAAAGTTCCTTCTCCCCAAGAGATAGAGCAATCAAATGAACATTTTATGAGCGAAAATGCTTATAAGCTCCTTATCGCTGTAATTGCAATTCTCCGTGAAAAGTATGTAGGGAAACCATTGTCGGTGGACTTAAAAGATATCAGTGCTAAAGCAAACTTATCTCGGATGACTGCTGATCACGATGATTGGGAAAAAATGGAGCATGAACTCAGAAAGGTTGGTTGGGCAATTGGATACGAGTCACCCGATAGAGATGAAAATTTTGATTCGTATTACAAATTTGGTCAGAAGAAATAAGTAGAGAGTTTTCTCTCTGCCTGGCTGTCTTTTACAGCTGGGCTTTCAAATAATTTATATATTTTTATACTATGAACATGACAAACACAATTTCTATGAAAGACAAAGTTATATGAGGAGTATGGTGAGGTGCATCTGGAGATGCATTAGGATTGGCAGTAGAAAAAAAGACAAAAGATGAGATTCTCAAAGTAGTTGGGGATATCAGAGAGTATATGCCAATTAAATGAAATGGATTCCTTGATAAAGAGTTCGGTAAACCGTGATTTCCATATAAACCTGAAGATACATGAGTTATCTCTGATGATAGTATTTTTACTATGGCAGGGATGAACTCTATTTCTGAGAAATGATGAATCGAGATCCAGCATCTGTTTGATACTCATAAGAAGCTTTTTGATCAGTATTGATGACACTGGTTTGGAGGTGATACGAGAAAGAAGTTTAAAGCGTATACATGAGATATAGCATCACTTCACAATCACTCTCGAGGCAATGGTATTATGATGAAGCAGTTCCCGTATAGTGTTTGGTTCTCTAGAATTGACCCACAAGCAGGTACGCAGTATGATGTAGATACAGAAATGGAAAAGATTATTTCTGTAACACATGATACTCCAGTTGCAAAGATTACCTGAATGCTCCATAATAAAACATTGATATATCTTTTATTGACTGATCCAGAACAACTGGATACAAAAAGATTGTTATCAAATTTACTAACTTTTTCTCATCACTATGAAGATAGATTGATTGATGAAAATGATCCATTATACACACCAGATACTCATATGTATATAAGCCCTATCATCAAGAAACTCATTGCTCAACAGAAGTCAATCGAAGCATGACATCCATATTCATTGCAACAGATCCTGGATACATATATAATTCAACTGGCAGATCCAATTGAGAACAAGAAAATGAAGCCATGATTTCATGTAGCATCTACATTCGGTCTTGTGTATGCGTGTTTCTTGCAGAATCAGAACTTTGAATGATTACTTAATTCTATTCGTATCTGATATGATACTGATACTCAAGCAGCAATTATTGGGAATATGATTTGAGCACTGAAATGACCTTTTTATGATCAAAAATATGTTGATTGAATCCAAGATAAATGAGTAATTCAAAACTCATTGAATAGTTTTATAAAAGCGCTCAGTTTATAAGAAGTTCTTCTCTTGCTATTGACATATAATATAAATATAGTCACAATATGAAAAGCAATATAACTCGTTTGAGAGTCCCAATCTTAGATATTGATCAAAATCTGACTACAAAAGACATACCGTTCTTGATGGAGAAATGAGGTAAAGTTGAGACTTTTGTGTCTGTAGATTGGAGAGAAAAACTAGCAGAATGATATAATCGGGTAGATTGAAGTCAAGAAAAGTCATTTGTGTATGGTCGTGATACTGGTCCAGATGGAGATAATACATTTCCAATGTATATTCAAGGAGTATTGGATGAAAAAGCCTTTTGACCTAGTTTTCCAATATTCAAAAAAACAGTTATACAAGCTAATCCATTTTGAAAAAATACTTCCCGTGGTCATGATATAAGTAATATTATCAAGTGAACAAAGATACTTATCTTGTGATCTCTATCAGCAGGAGAACAGGAGCAAATGCATGAATCTATTCTCAAACATGGATGGAATACAAAAACCTCTCTGATAGATGCATTGGATGACTATCTATGACAACAAATATATGCACCTATACACAATCATGCATTTATGAAGAAGTACGATATCGACTATAATATGCCATACAATGATAAAAAATGAGTTGTAATGAAATATATAATAGAACATGTATCTGATATTTATCAAAAATACTTTTTGAAAACACACAAAGGTATTAGTATATGATTTAGTGATGATGATAAATTTAATATTGAATCAGTGAATAAGCGAGGATTAGAGCATCGTGATTGGCTACATGACGAAAATATCCATTTCACTACATATCATACATCTATACATCAAATTACTAAAAAGAAAATCACTGATATGCAGAAAATGAATACTATCAAATAATATCCATAGAACTATTAGTGTAAAATCTAGTAGTTTTTTTAGATAATAGAAGGTTTGAAGTAAGCTATTATGGCTATTATCCTTCAATCTTCCTCACTTCGAGTTTTCTTCTTTGCAAAAATGTAATCAGAAAACTCTCGTTCAGAGAGATTTTTTTGACAAAAAAGATATTTAATATATAATATATGTATATATTTTGTTTCATATCTTTCTACCATGGGAAAAAGACTTAACTTAGGCGAGCTAAAAAAGAGAATAGATTCTCAAACCAGTTCAGAAAAAAAACCAACAGTAGTTGTCCCAGCAAGTAAATTTTTGGATACTACGCAGAATATAAACTATCAAGTGATGAAAGCATTCGATAGTTTGCCATGAGTCCAAGAAGCAAGTACAAATGCAGTTACTTATGCAATTCGTACTGAAAAGGAAGAAGAAGATAAAGAGCTATGGCATCAAGAATGGAGAGCCGCTCAAATCAATTTACAAGATGTAAAGAAACAAAGTAGAATTGATAATCCTCAAGCACTTTTTGATGCACTTACAAAGATTACAAAAGAAATAAATAATGACCCAGTTAATCGTAGTTTTATTAATGATTTTAGAGCTCTTTTACAAAGTCATCATAAAAATATCTATGCAAGAGTTCGTGATAAGCTATCGTATAATCAAAAAAATAAAGTAGTTTTCAATACAGTAATGAATGCTTTGTGAAACAAAATCGCTACGCATAAACATGCTGATTTTGATTGATTAGGTGCATTAAAGATACTCAAAGAATGCTGATTCACTAATAAAGATCAGTATGTTAAAGAAGTCTCACATAAAGATTCAATAAAATGATATGTTCATGTAGATGTATGATGAATCAATGGTATCAAGGTAGAAAATGCGAATACAAAAAATTTGAACCACGCTTCATGGAAACTATACAAAAGATCTTTGCAAAAATTATTGGATGAAATCGTTATTTTACTTGATCATCATAATTCTGTACTTATTGATTGAAAAGTCAGTCATTGAACAACTTCTACTGCATATATTGTTTTCAAATTATTAGAATATATGGGGTGTATACCAGCAAAGAAATATGATCAAATACTAAGATTTGTAAAGTTTATAGATATCGTTGATAGTACAGCAATTGAAGTCACTGGTAAGGATTTTGATAATTCACATAAAACACTTATTGGTTTACAAAAACTTATTTTGAAAGATTATAAAAATATAGATTTTATCTATGATCAATTTAGCGAGAAAGTAGACGGGAAATGAGTTGTTATAGAACCTTCAAAAACATGATTAGAAATTTTATCAGATGAATATCTAGAAAATACAAACATATCTATTGATGGTGAAGATAGACCATTATTAGAGTTAAGTGAATCTAAAAAAGAAATTAATAGTAAATCAAATGAACTAGCTGACAAACTTATTAGTGATGAGCAAATGTTGCAATCACCATTAAATGGAGAAAGTTTTATTGTGGATCTTGAAGGTAAATTAGTTAACGCTGCAGAAGTAGCAAATCACCAGGGATGTTGAGTTATCAAATTACTTCCAGATGGGAAATTATACATATATAGTCCTGCACATATGCAACTTGATGATAAAACTTGGAGTACATTTGGAGATTATACGAGATGACATTTATTATTTATTGATACATCAAAAATATCTGATTGGAGTCGTTTTGAGAAAATACTGTTCAACTTACCTGAAAATGATGAGATGCTCAAAGCATTAAGAGCAAAAATAGTATCATTGAAATGAGAAATAAGACAAAAATGAACCGTTGAAAAAGAAAAGACAATCATAAAGAGCATTACTCACTGAGCAATTTCAAAGTTTGCTACTTCTAGACCGCCTCTCCATATTGCTGACATACAACCTTGAAAAGAGTATGATGTAGTAGTAAACAATATTATTGATAATATATGAGTATTTATAACATTTTGACAAGATGCTGATAATGCATGAGGACAGTGAAAAGACGCTAATATCAATGGTTTGATACACAAAAGTAAACTCACACCAAAACAAATGATGTATTTTAAAAGCTTAATTCAATGAGAAAATATAGTTCGTATCACCGTATCAGATGTTCAAAAGAAACCAGATTGAACTTTTAAAATCCAAGCTGCACCATTGGTTTCATCGCAAAATACTAATTCAGTTGAAGAATCAACTAAAACATGATAAATACTTTACAGAATATGTCAACTATTAAATCTCAAGATGTCACTAGTGTGTGACATCTTTTTTTGACAAAAACAAGAATATATAGTATACTAAATACGTTATCATTTATTAACTTATCAATTTACATATGGAAAGAGCAGTAGAGAAACAATTGCAAGACACGCTCAAAGTGTTTGCACCAATCTCACTTCAGCAACTAAATGCGTCAGTGAGCTTCTTGGAAAGAATTGATACAAAGTATCTTGTTCATGTTAAAGATCTTGCAAAGATTGTGAAAGATCTTGAAAAAGATTACTTCGTACTCAATATCAAAGACATTCGTCTTTTCAACTACGACAATGTGTATATGGATTCGAAAGCACTCGATTTCTACTATGCTCACGAACGTGGTGACAATATCAGAGTAAAAGTAAGAACTAGAAACTATGTTGACAGTAATCTATGTTTCTTCGAATACAAACACAAAGAAGGGAAATTGATTCGTAAGTTCAGATATCAAGAAGATACAAAACTTTTTGGTGTAATGGATTTAGAAGCACAACACTTCTTTTCTAGTATCTACGGTAGTTTAATGGAAGGTGCTACAAAAATCGAAATTGCTCCTATGATGAAAACTACATACAAAAGATTTACTCTTTGTAGTAGATATGGTGATGAAAGAATCACTATTGATCTAGATCTTTCATTTACAGATCCAAATAATGCAAATTCAAAAGTAGTTGAACTTCCACACTTGGCAATTATTGAATCAAAAGCTAGCTCAGTTAGCTCTCGTTCTGCAAAAGTTATGAAGAAATTTGGTGTAAAACAAGCTGGATGATGTTCTAAGTATTGTCTTGGACTGATCTACTTTGATATGGTTTCATCAAAAAAGAAATTTAAAGAAACTATTAAGTTTATTGAAAAGACTGGTGGTGACATCTCTCATCAAAAAGTACAAAAGAGAGTGAAAACTGTTGTTGCAAAAAGTAAATTATCTATGGTTGATTTGAAGAAATCTATCTCAGATGTTACGAAAGCAAGAAAAACACATGAAGCATCTACTAAGACTCATACTATTGGGACAAAATAATTTTCATAGATTATAAACTGCTCTGTATGATATAGAAAAACCCGGCTTTGAGCGCAGGGTTTTTTTGTTATTAGTGCTACTGTACTGTCATCCCGGGCTTGACCCGGGATCTACATAGTTATTCAAAAAGACCCCGGATCGTAGTCCGGGGTGACAACACAATCAAGAGAAATACCACTACCACTGCCCATAGTACAACAGTGTCTGTCTTGCTGACCAATTCACTACCTTGTGTTTTCCGAGTCAAAGTTTTTCAATCCATTCTCGAATTATATCTTTACTTGCTCATTCGATTTCTAGCAATGGTGGAATACCATAATATAAATCTAAATCAAGTGTGACATTTTCTATTTGAAAAGAGTACCTAACTTTTCTTTTTACATGTACTGGAACAAGTCATATTGCCATAAACATTTCTTCAAATTGTTGTGAGTTATTTAGAGTAACTTCAAACTCTTCGCGTTCTTTAATCTCCTTCGAAATATTTTTTCTTTTGATAGTTAACACAGTAGATTCATTCTTTTTTCTAATTCTCATAGTTTCTTCAATCATAGGCAAATGCCCAGGAGGGAAGTCGAAACGAGTATCTTCAATAGGTCAGTGAAATATCATAATTGGTTCGTGCTCATGAATCTTTTTCAAAACATAAGCAGTATCTATTTCCAAAATTTTCAATTCTCTTTCCATAAGATCTGCTGGGAAATTATATTTTTTGATAAACTCTACTGGCCAAATAGGAAGTTTTTTGGCTGTTTGAATAGATAGTGCAGTACGTAGATGTTGAAGAAGTTCAGTTTCTTGCTCAGGAGTTATTGCTCAAAGAGATGACATTAGGAGAGAAGTTATATAAATGAGTTATATTTGTCTTGGTATATGTTTTTTGTTATTTTTTACTACCAGTTTTTTTATCTTTTCAGTTTTTCTTATATTTACCATTCCCATTTTGACTAGATTCTAGTAGAGTTTTCGCTAAATCATTAGTAGTAGGTCAAGATTGTTGATCCGGCCATTCATCATAAAATCTTAGTAATTGTCTTGATGACCAGTTTACTACTTTATGATCTTCGAGGTCCAATTTTCTAATCCATTCTCGAATGTGGTTTTCATCGTTTCATTCTACTTCTATAAAAGGAGGTATATTGTGTTTTTCATGATAATATAAATCTATATCCAATACAATGTCTTCTACTGAATAAGAACTTCTTACTTTTTCTTTTATTATTAAGGGGAGTAGAGATACTGATCTAAACATTCTATCGAATCAGGCAATATCCTTGATAGGTACTTCAAACTCAGGACGTTCTTTGATATCTTTAGACATATTTTTCTTTTTAATTGTCAGTAAGTATCGTTCTTTCAAAGAGTAATAGTCTTTTTTTCTTCTGATTCTTATTGTTTCTCTTACTTGTTTTGGTTTATATGAAGCGAAATCATAACGAGTGTCTTGAACATCTCAGTAGAAAAGAAGTTGAGGATGGTGATGAGCAATTTTTTTAATTGTACTTCAGTAATCAATATTAAGCACTTTTAATTCCCTTTCAGTAAGATCCTGAATAATGTTATGACTTTTAAGAAACTCATTGGGCCACACTTGAATCTCCTTATCATCTTTAGTATTGAGGTATCAATGTAATTCACCGATAAGATTCTTTTCATCATTTTTGGTAAGGGAAGAGAGAGTACTCATGTGGATTGATTAACAGATAATTATATGTAGTAATATGATTCTTGGTGACATAATCAATGATAAGTATTGACATAATTCTGCTTGCGACACAATACAGAATAATTAGTATGTAGATATGGATCCGATATCTCATGCAGTTTTTTGATGAACAATCACACATGCACTTTTTGGAAAAACATATGGGAGGAAAGTAACTACCTATGGTTTAGTTGCTTCTATGCTACCCGATATTGATATTCTTGTGCAATATATTCCAGGTATTAATCCTCTTTGGGCAAGTTTTTTTCATAGAACAATGACGCACTCAGTACCATTTGCATTGATTGCAGCTCCATTGATTTGACGAGCTTTTTCTTGTACCCCTTGGTGAAAAAAGATATCATGGAAAACATGGTGACTTATTACGCTTATTGCATTATTCTCACATATTTTCTTAGATTGGATGACTACTTATGGTGTGCGGGTATTTCGGCCATTTATTGACTATGGATTTGAGGCTAATATTATTAGTGTTATTGATGTTTTTTTTACTATACCACTATGATGTATATTATTGTGGTACCTCATAACATCAGGTAAGAAAAAAAATTGAAGCTATGCATGATGGTCACGTTGGATTGGAGTATCATTTGCTTGATTATACCTCGCAATTATGGCACTCTTTCAAACGAATCTCAAAGCATCAATAGAACATGATATGCAACAAGCTTGAGTGCAATATACTCGTATTTTTGCTTCTCCACAGATTTTACAGCCGTTTTTGCGGTATGGTATTGTACAATTACCAGATAATTCATATAAAGTTACATATACAAGTATATTTGATTCGCAGCCTCGCACCTATCAGAATATCTATGGGTATCATGATGACATAAAGACTCTTACTGCTAAAAATCATCGAATTGATAAACTAATACGTAGATCTCATGGCTGGTATAAAGGTGATATACAGTGATGAATCACAACCTTTGTTGATCTTAGGTTTGGTAAGTTATTGTGATGGGAGAATACATCTTCAAATTCATATGTATTTACTTATGCCGTGTGAGAAAATATTCTCCCGTATCAATTATGACAAGCTCCATCTCAGCCATTAGGTGAAATATGGACATTATATTGGCGCAGAGTATGGGGAAACTAAACATAATTAAGAATTAAAAATTAAAAATGATATATCCTCATAATTTAATTCTTAATTCTTAACTCTTAATTCTTAATTACTTTTGATGCAAACAAACAACCTCTATCATTATATCAAAACTTGAGCATTTCTCACAGAGATAACTACTATTCCTGATTGTGTTATCTGGGAGGTGATACCTGATCTTTCGCACCTGGGTGCGAATCGGTCGCAGACCGAACATGTTGCATTGGAAACATTGTGATATGATTTTCGTGCAGAGGGATCTGTTATTTCTCATATCAATGGTAAGAAAAATATTTTCTTGATATTAGATTCACTCAGTATAGGATCGTGCGTAAATATGCTATCAAAAATATCAGCTCAATCACACCTCAAAGTTTTCAACCTCTGAGTATGAATTTCGGGTGTACAAAATAAACACTCGTTGGAAACAAATGATTATGCAGTTGTATGAAATACGCTTCCAATTTTTGAACCAATTGATACGAAGCACTTGTTACAAATGGCAAATGCAGATGCAACGATGTATATTCGTATTGCTCATGATGAAATAGCTGATGAATTATTTACAGGAGATAGTACAACGCTGTATACAGAGCGTGATATCCCTATGACATGATTTGGGTATACAGGGATGTGATGAACAATTCTCATTCAACCAAGTATGTTGATTATCATGACACAAGTTCTCCAATATCTGCAAACAACAAACGGAGTAGGGTATGATCTGTTTATTCATACATGACCGCGTGATGTCTATAGTGAACAACTTACGCAATCATTGCAACATACCGGGAAACTTATTGTAATCCATGATCAAGCAACTCATGATGCAATTCGTGATAGTGAACAAAAGATATTCAAGACAAGTTGACTCCAATGAGAAATCGCAGTTTCATTCAAAAATCCAGTGTATGAAAAAATCACTACTATTTTGCCTGAATATATGTATGAACAAGTCTGATATTCTACTGATTCACTTGCACATTATTTGCTATCACTTAATTAATATATGAAAAAACCACACTGAGGATTTACTATTATAGAAATATTGATTGCCATTATTATTTTTGGTATCGGTATTATGTCGTTGCTTCGCGCAATCGTCTATTTTGTAGCATCATCAGATGAGGTTAAGCAAAAAGCAGTAGCTATCATGCTAGCAAAAGAAGCAATCGATATAATCTATAACCAAAGAGATACGAATGTAATGAGATCAGTGAGATGGGATTGTGCATCTATTGATGCAATCAAACCAGAAGCATGTGCATACCGTTTTGAATCAGGGAAAACATATCGTGTAGAGTTCAATGGATTTAGCTGATTCACTATCTCAAATGCAGCACTCACATCGACATGAAGTTCATGAAATCAATTATATATCCATACGAATAATTGAGTTGATGTCTATACACATGAAGTAAATGATAATCCATCTCCATTTGCAAGATATATACAATTTTCTCCTGCAGATTTTGGCGGTACTGGACTATCAACAGATCATGTATTAAAAATTACAGTTAATGTACCATATATACGCGGTGACTGACAACGTAAAGTAGTTTTAGAATCACTCCTTTCAGCATGAGAAAAGGACAGATAAAAGGGTTTACCCTGATAGAAATAGTTGTTGTATTAGTAACTGCTGCCATATTAATTGGTATACTTTTTAGAGTATATACAACGACAGCTGATATTGCGTTGAGAATCAAACATCAAAAACAACTTGGGGTATGAGTTGTGACTATGCAAACAGTATTGCAAAATATTGTAGATACACATACAATTGATTACAATGCATTGATATGATATACACGAAATACGACACCATGATGGACAAACACTGTGCCGTTGATAGATGAATTGCAACAAAAATCAACTCTCCTTATTAACTGATCATGAGAACTTGTCTATACAACATATAGTGGAGGA